>NZ_CDRRUH010000015.1:0-51940 GCF_977045365.1 Fusicatenibacter sp. | reverse complement strand
AGATACGCAGGAAATCATAGAAGACTGTCTGGATGTATTGGAACCATTTATTGAAGAAGTTATTCCAAAAGAGCGGAAAGATCAGTATTATGATTATTCAGAAGTGATTGAAATAGACTTAATCCTGGAGGAATATTTCCACGCAGCATGATAAAAAATAGAATAGTAGTAAGAGAGAAAAGTACAAATAAGAATCGAACATTTGTACTTTTTTCTTGCCTTCATCTATATACTTTCAAAAAAATGTCTGATATAATAGGGACTGTTACAAGAACAAACAGTAAAAATATGACAGAACCGGAGCCTAGTATCATCAGGTATTTCCGGGTGCTGTTTTATCCGCAAAAATCAGTTTTGTGACTTTTATTCGTAACGAGGTGAGAAACACATCTATTCACCATAAAAATGAGCTTTTCGTTACGAATCTGGATACGAATTTTTGGCTGATATTGGTCATAGTAAAAGTCACAAATGGAGGGATTTACCATGAATGAGTTCAAATTAAAAGCCCCATATAAGCCAACCGGAGACCAGCCACAGGCAATTGCAGAGCTTGTGAAAGGGTTCAAGGAAGGCAATCAATGCCAGACTTTACTAGGGGTTACGGGTTCTGGAAAGACTTTTACGATGGCAAATGTGATTCAGCAATTACAGAAGCCGACACTTGTCATCGCTCATAATAAAACACTTGCAGCTCAGTTATACGGAGAGTTCAAGGAGATGTTCCCCGATAACGCAGTGGAATATTTTGTATCCTACTACGACTACTACCAGCCGGAGGCTTACGTGCCGTCTTCGGATACGTATATTGCGAAGGACTCTGCGCGGAACGATGAGATTGATAAGCTGCGGCTTTCCGCGACTTCTGCACTGAGTGAGCGGAACGATGTCATTGTGGTTTCCAGTGTTTCGTGTATCTATGGAATCGGAAGCCCGAAGGACTACATGGAGATGATTATTTCGCTCCGCCCGGGAATGGAAAAGGACCGGGACGATGTGATCCGGCAGTTGATTGATATTCAGTATGACCGGAATGATATGGATTTCCACCGCGGTACGTTCCGCGTGCGCGGTGATGTATTGGAGATTTTTCCGGCGGAGGAGACGGACAAGGCGGTGCGCGTCGAGTTCTTCGGGGATGAGATTGACCGTCTGGTGCAGATCGATACGCTGACGGGTGAAATCTTATGTGAACTGAACCATATCGCAATCTTTCCTGCCTCCCACTATGTTGTGCCGATGGACACGATCCTGAAAGCAACAGGCGAGATTGAAAAGGATATGGAAGAGCAGGTGAAGTTCTTCAAGCACGAGGGAAAACTGATCGAGGCCCAGCGCATCGAGGAGCGGACCAATTTCGATATTGAGATGCTCAAAGAAACCGGCATCTGTTCCGGCATCGAAAACTATTCGCGTTACCTCTCCGGATTAAAGCCAGGCGAGCCGCCCTACACACTGATGGACTATTTCGGAGATGATTTCCTCATCATCGTGGATGAGTCGCATAAGACTGTTCCGCAGATCCGCAGTATGTATGCCGGCGACCAGTCGCGGAAATCGACGCTGGTGGACTATGGATTCCGTCTGCCGTCCGCAAAAGACAACCGCCCGTTGAACTTCGGCGAGTTCGAGGACCGGATCGATCAGATCCTCTTCGTATCTGCCACGCCGGGCGACTACGAGGCAGACCACGAGCTGCTGCGCGCCGAACAGATCATCCGCCCGACCGGCCTTCTCGACCCGGATGTCGAAGTGCGCCCGGTGGAGGGACAGATCGACGATCTGATTTCGGAAGTAAAGAAAGAAACCGCAAAACACAACAAAGTTCTCGTGACGACGCTGACGAAGCGTATGGCAGAGGATCTGACCGACTATATGAAAGAGGCCGGCATCCGCGTGCGCTACCTGCACTCCGATATCGACACCCTGGAACGGACCGAGATCATCCGTGATATGCGTCTCGATGTCTTCGATGTGCTCGTCGGCATCAACCTTCTGCGTGAGGGTCTCGACATCCCGGAAATCACACTCGTGGCGATCCTGGATGCCGATAAAGAAGGTTTCCTGCGTTCCGAAACCTCTCTGATCCAGACCATCGGCCGTGCCGCACGAAACAGCGAGGGCCATGTTATCATGTACGCCGATGTGATGACCGATTCTATGCGCCTGGCCATCGACGAGACGAAGCGCCGCCGTGCCCTGCAGGAAGCCTACAACAAAGAACACGGCATCACTCCGACCACCATCAAAAAAGCCGTCCGCGATCTCATCAGCATCTCGAAAGAAGTGGCAAAGACCGAAGACAAGATGGAAAAAGACCCGGAGTCCATGAGCCGCGAAGAACTGGAAAAACTGATCGGTCAGGTACAGAAACAGATGAAAGCCGCCGCCGCCGAACTCAATTTCGAAATGGCCGCCGAGCTGCGTGACAAAATGATCACACTGAAGAAGAGCCTGGATGACATGGAAGAATAAAAAATCAGAAATAAAAAAGAAGAAAAGAGCATGAAAAAAGCGTGCCGGAAAAGCGACAGAAAACTTTCCGGCACGCTTTTTTGCGTCCGATTTTGATTCCTTCTTGTTCAGAATTGACGCAAAATAAGAATACCATTATAATATAAAATACGACCAAACAGTCGTATCAAAACGCAAACACAAAAATAAAAAAGACAACAATAAAAAAATCAATCGCCGAATTTTCTCTTTTTACTGGAGACACCCAGCAGATAGTCGACCGAGCAGTCATAGAACCGTGCAAGCTGGATCACATAGTCGATCGGGATGTCGCGGATTCCTTTTTCGTAGCGGGAATAGACGTCGCGGTTGCATTCGAGCAGGGCAGAAATCTCTTTGATGGTGAGATCCTGATCGATCCGCATATCTTCAATTCTCTGGTATTTCATACGTTGTACCATCCTTTCAGATTCAAACCCATACTACCAAACGGTTGGATGGACAAAGTTAAATCAGATCATATGGTCGCAAATTGGAGAATGGGGCAGGAGAGAGAAACGGCGGGTGAAGACAGCCTGTGCAGAAAACAGAAAAATATGTACGGCAGAAATGGGGGAACGAATGGGAAAAGCAGAAAGAATAGAAATAGAAGATTTTGTCCAGAATATAGTGGAACGGATGGAGACGCCGGAAGCGTTTGAAAAAATGATCAGCCGGGAGGAAGGCTGTGAAGCGCAGGGGCAGGAGAACCGTCTGAGGGATGTGCTGAAGAAGGAATGGCCGGTGGACGAAAAGGGAGAGCGCATCTATCAGATCACTAATATATATGAAGAAAAAGCGGAAGAACTCCTCATTGTAGAACTGTATACCGGCATCCACCTGGAAAACGGAGTCCCGTGCGGGCATTTTACGCTGTATCTCTGCGGGGAGCCGGACGGATGGAAACTCAGCGAAACGCGGATGATGGAATATCTGCAGAATCTGTAAACGAAAAAGCAAAACAGGGAGGACAGGGAAAAGAAAAACTGTCCTCCTGCTTTTGCTGCGGCGGAGACACCGGAAAGTCAGGATCCATACGGCCGCTTCTCATCGCTGATGCCGACCAGATAATCCAGACTGACCTGATACAGCTCCGCCAGACGGATGGCAATGGAGATCGGCAGCTGCCGGACGCCTTTTTCATACCGGGTATACACATCGCGGTTGCAGCCGAGATAGTCGGCAACCTGGCGGATCGTCAGATCGTGGTCCGTGCGCAGATCCTCCAGTCTCTGATATTTCATGATTCATCACCTCTGAGAAAATGCTACTAAATGGTCGTATCGAAATGGCGGAATCCTACCATACGGCTATAGCGCCTTTGAAACAGCAGAATGCAATAAAAAAGAAAAGTCAGATTCCTTTTCAGAAAGAAAACGGTTTATACTTTTTTCACAATTTCTTCATAGAAAAACCGGGAAAAGGTGTTGACAAACAAAAGGCAGAGTGCTATCTTAAGAGCATAGATGTTAGCACTCCACTGAAACGAGTGCTAACAGGACTATACAACAGGAAGGAGCTTATCTTAGTGGATACAGAATTGGATGAAAGAAAAAGAAAAATATTAAAAGCGATCATCCAGACGTATCTGGAAACGGGCGAGCCGGTCGGCTCAAGAACGATTTCCAAATACACGGATTTGAATTTAAGCTCCGCCACAATCCGGAATGAAATGTCCGATCTGGAAGAGATGGGTTACATCTTACAGCCCCACACTTCTGCAGGACGCATTCCTTCCGATAAAGGCTACCGCCTCTATGTAGATGAGCTGATGCGGGAAAAAGAACAGGAAGTTGCAGACATCAAAAACATGGTCATTGAAAAAACGGACCGCATGGAGAAAGTTCTGCAGCAGGTTGTCAAAGTCCTCGCTTCATCTACCAACTATGCAACGTTGATTACGGGACCGGAATATCACAGAAATAAAGTGAAATTCATCCAGCTCTCAAAAGTCAATGAAGAGCAGCTCCTGGCCGTCATCGTCGTAGAAGGCAACCTGGTGAAAAACCAGATGATCGACCTCGATGAGACCATCAACGATGAACAGATATTAAAGCTGAACCTGCTTCTGAACACACAGCTCAATGGCCTGACCATTGAAGAAATCAATCTTGGCATGATCAGGAAAATGAAAGAGCAGGCAGGCATCCACTCCGGCATCATCAGCAAAGTGGTCGATACCGTAGCGGAAGCCATCGCAGTCAGCGAAGAAGATGTGCCGGTGTACACCAGCGGCGCAACCAACATTTTCAAGTACCCTGAGCTTTCCGACAGCAGCAAAGCCAGCCAGCTGATCTCCACATTCGAGGAACGGCAGAAACTGGTCGATATGATCAAAGGAGCTGCCGAGGAGCAGGATGGAGAGGAAAATACCGGTATTCAGGTATACATCGGAAATGAATCTTCGATGGAACCCTTACGGGACTGCAGCGTGGTCACCACCACATACGATATGGGAAACGGTATGCGCGGAACAATCGGTATCGTGGGACCAAAGCGGATGGATTACGAAAATGTGGTAGATAACCTGAAAACATTAAAAGTTCAACTGGACGCCGTCTTCAAAAAGCCGGACACAGGTGAGTAGAAAGGTGGAATGATCCGTGAGCGAAGAAAATAGAAAGAAAGAGGAAACCATGGAAGAACCTACACGCGAGATGGAAAAAGAAACCGGAGCAGAGACCGATCTGCCGGAAACCGAACCGGCTGCGGAGCAGGAAGAAGCAAAGAAAGCAGCAGAGGCAAAAGAAGCGGAAGCTGCAGAAGAAACTGCTGAGGATGGCAAAGAACGAAAGTTTTTCAAAAAGAAAAAAGATAAAAAAGATGAGAAAATCGAAGAGCTGACTGACCGCCTGACCCGTCAGATGGCAGAGTTCGATAACTTCCGCAAACGCACCGAAAAAGAAAAAGCAAATATGTATGCCATTGGAGCAAAAGACATCATCGAGAAGATTCTTCCGGTTGTTGACAGCTTCGAGCGCGGACTTGCAACGGTGGAAAAAACGGAGGAAGATCCGTTCGCAGACGGCATGAATAAAGTATACAAACAGTTTACCACAGCACTCGATGAACTCGGTGTAACCGTGATCGAGGCCGTTGGAAAGGAATTCGATCCGAACCTGCACAACGCAGTGATGCATGTGGAGGATGAGGAAGCCGGCGAGAACATCGTCGTAGAAGAGTTCCTGAAGGGCTACATGTACAAAGGTTCCGTAGTCCGTCACAGTATGGTCAAGGTGGCTAACTAAGCCTTGAAGATAAATAAATAGAAATTAAACCATTTTTTAGCATAATTCATTGAGGAGGAAACAACAATGGGCAAAATTATTGGTATTGACTTAGGAACAACAAACAGCTGTGTAGCCGTTATGGAAGGTGGAAAACCAACCGTTATCGCAAACGCAGAAGGTGAAAGAACAACTCCATCTATCGTAGCATTCACAAAAACAGGTGACCGTCTGGTCGGCGAGCCGGCAAAACGTCAGGCTGTAACAAACGCAGACAGAACCATCCGTTCCATCAAACGTGAGATGGGTACTGATTATAAAGTAGACATCGAAGGAAAGAAATACTCTCCGCAGGAGATCTCCGCTATGATCCTTCAGAAACTGAAAGGTGATGCAGAGAACTACCTTGGCGAGAAAGTAACAGAAGCAGTTATCACAGTTCCGGCTTACTTCAATGACGCACAGCGTCAGGCAACCAAAGATGCCGGTAAAATCGCAGGTCTTGATGTAAAACGTATCATCAACGAGCCTACCGCAGCAGCTCTGGCATACGGACTGGATAACGAGAAAGAGCAGAAGATCATGGTATACGACCTTGGCGGCGGTACTTTCGATGTTTCCATCATCGAGATCGGTGACGGTGTTATCGAAGTTCTTTCCACAGCAGGAAACAACCGTCTGGGCGGCGATGACTTCGACCAGAAAGTAACAGATTACATCCTCGCTGAGTTCAAGAAACAGGAAGGCGTCGATCTTTCCAATGATAAAATGGCTCTGCAGAGAATCAGAGAAGCAGCAGAGAAAGCAAAGAAAGAGCTTTCCAGCGCAACCACAACCAACATCAACCTGCCATTCATCACTGCAACGGCAGATGGCCCGAAACATCTCGATATGAACCTGACAAAGGCTAAATTCGATGAGCTGACCCACGACCTGGTAGAGAAAACCGCAGAGCCGGTACAGAGAGCACTCTCTGATGCAGGCCTTCAGGCATCCGAGCTTTCCAAAGTCCTTCTGGTAGGCGGATCTACCCGTATCCCGGCTGTACAGGATAAAGTAAGACAGCTGACCGGACACGAGCCGAGCAAGAGCCTGAACCCGGATGAGTGCGTAGCACTTGGTGCTTCCGTACAGGGCGGTAAACTTGCAGGAGATGCCGGCGCAGGCGACATCCTTCTTCTGGATGTAACTCCGCTGTCTCTGTCCATCGAGACCATGGGAGGTATTGCAACTCGTCTGATCGAGCGTAACACCACAATCCCGACCAAGAAGAGCCAGATCTTCTCCACCGCAGCTGATAACCAGACAGCAGTAGATATCAACGTAGTACAGGGTGAGCGTCAGTTCGCGAAAGACAACAAATCCCTCGGCCAGTTCCGTCTGGATGGAATCCCGCCAGCAAGAAGAGGCGTTCCGCAGATCGAGGTTACCTTTGATATCGATGCCAACGGTATCGTAAATGTATCTGCAAAAGACCTGGGAACAGGAAAAGAGCAGCACATCACCATCACCGCAGGCTCTAACATGTCCGACAGCGAGATCGACAAAGCAGTCAAAGAAGCTGCTGAGTTCGAAGCTCAGGATAAGAAACGCAAAGAAGCAATCGACGCAAGAAACGATGCAGACTCTATGGTGTTCCAGACCGAGAAAGCAATCGAGGAAGTCGGCGACAAGCTGGATGCAAACGATAAGACAGCAGTAGAAGCTGACCTGAATGCACTGAAAGACCTCATTGCAAAATGCAATCCGGAAGAGATGACAGATGCACAGGTAGCTGACCTGAAAGCAGCTCAGGAAAAACTGATGACAAGCGCTCAGAAACTGTTCGCAAAACTGTATGAGCAGCAGCAGGGCGGCGCAGCAGGTGCCGGAACAGCTGGTGCAGGCCCGGATATGGGAAATGCAGGAGCAGCAGGCGGCCATGACGACGACGTCGTAGATGCTGACTACAAAGAGGTTTAATTTTCGGCATGTCACACTCCGTGAAAATACCGACTGTGAGTTGAAACAATAAGTAAATAAACGCAAAAAGCCCTGTGAGGCGAATGTTTGCAGGGGACGGAAAACACATTCCGCCCCCTGTATTTATGCTGGTATTGCTTTCGGAAAAGTGCTATACTGGAGCGTGCGGAAAAACATTTCTGCAAAGATGAAATTTGTGGAACAGAAATGAAAAGGTGAACATAAATGGCAGAAAAAAGAGATTATTACGAGGTCCTCGGCGTAGACCGCGGAGCGGACGATGCAACATTAAAAAAAGCATACCGTAAACTGGCCAAGAAATACCATCCGGATATGAACCCGGGCGACAAAGAGGCCGAGGCAAAATTTAAAGAGGCGACAGAAGCCTATGGCGTGCTGAGTGATCCGGACAAACGGCGTCAGTACGATCAGTTTGGCCACGCTGCATTTGAAAACGGCGGTGGCGGCGCAGGAGCCGGTGGATTCGGCGGCTTCGACTTTGGTGGCGGAGATATGGGTGATATCTTCGGCGATATTTTCGGCGACCTGTTCGGTGGCGGCGGAAGCAGAAGAAGAGCAAACAATGGACCGATGAAGGGAGCAAACCTCCGCGCTGTTGTCCACATTACGTTTGAGGAAGCTGTTTTCGGATGCCAGAAAGAGCTCGAGATCAACCTGAAGGATACCTGTACAACGTGCCACGGAACCGGCGCAAAACCAGGAACTTCACCGGAGACATGTTCCAAGTGTAACGGAACCGGTCAGATTACGTACACGCAGCAGACCATGTTCGGCTCTGTGAGAAACGTGACGACCTGTCCGGACTGTAACGGAACCGGAAAGATCATCCGCGATAAATGTACCGCATGCCATGGCACAGGATACACATCCAGCAGAAAACGCATTCAGGTCAACATTCCGGCCGGAATCGACGATGGACAGAGTATCCGGATCCGTGAAAAAGGTGAGCCGGGCGTAAACGGCGGACCGAGAGGAGATCTGCTTGTCGAGGTTCAGGTAACCCGTCATCCGATCTTCCAGAGACAGGATATGAACATCTTCTCCACTGCACCGATTACGTTTGCCCAGGCAGCACTCGGCGGCGATGTGAAGATCAGCACCGTTGACGGAGACGTTCTCTACACTGTAAAACCGGGAACCCAGACCGATACGAAGATCCGCCTGAAGGGAAAAGGCGTTCCGTCCCTTCGTAACAGCAATGTGCGCGGTGATCACTACGTAACACTCGTAGTCCAGACTCCGACGAAACTGAATGAGAAAGCAAAAGAAGCCCTCCGTGCCTTCGATGAAGCCTGCGGAAACCGCCCGGCAGCAGAAGAAAAAGCAGCCGACGGCGAAACCGCAGAGCAGCCGAAGAAGAAAAAAGGCTTTATGGATAAAGTGAAAGAGGCCTTTGAGGACATCGATAAATAAAGAACGGCGGCAAGCCGGAAAAGAAAGAAGAATCTGTGGAAAAAGCAGGTTCTTCTTTCTTTTCTATGAAAGAACCATGAAAATTCGGTGAATTTATACACAGAATGGTCGGATTTTGATATAATGTGGAAAACTTAAGGGGAGAGAAAAGAAAGGAAACGGGGAAAATGAGATTTCGACCATGTATTGATATTCATAACGGAAAAGTAAAACAGATTGTCGGGGGATCGCTGAAGGATCAGGGAAATCAGGCGAGCGAGAATTTTGTCTCGGAGCAGGATGCGTCGTACTATGCGCAGCTGTATGGAGAGCAGGGCATTACGGGGGGCCATGTAATTCTGTTGAATAAGAAAGGCACCGAGTTTTATGAGGAGACCAAGCGGCAGGCTTTACTGGCACTCTCGACGTATCCGGGCGGACTGCAGGTCGGGGGCGGCATTGATGCGGAGAATGCGTGCGAGTTTCTGACAGCGGGGGCAAGCCATGTGATTGTGACTTCGTATGTGTTCCGTGACGGCCATGTGTTCTATGAAAATCTGGACAAGCTGGTGACGACGGTAGGAAAGCAGCGGCTGACACTGGATTTAAGCTGCCGGAAGCAGGACGGAAAATACTATATCGTGACGGACCGCTGGCAGAAGTTCACGGACGAAGAAGTGACAGAGGAACTGCTGCATCACCTGTCAGAATACTGTGATGAGTTCCTGATCCATGCCGTGGATGTCGAGGGAAAGGCTTCCGGCATTGAGATGGAGCTGGTGGAACTGCTTGCGAAGATGAAAGATTTTCCGGTGACGTACGCCGGCGGTGTGGGAAGTTTTGAAGACCTGGAGCTGCTCAAAAAACTGGGAAACAACCACGTCGATGTGACAATCGGCAGCGCACTGGATCTGTTCGGCGGCAAAATGAAGTTTGAAGACGTGCTGGCAGTATGCCGCCGGTAGTGGAAACGGACATTCACCCGCGCCATTCGCAAAACCGCGCTTTCAGCGCTCTCCGCTGCTGCGCAGCTCCTTTTTGCTCATAACTATAGCAATCCCCGAAAATAATGCAAAAAATTCAGCACCGCAGAGCGTGAATTACTGCGTCACAGATTTTCGTCGTACCCCGGTACGCCTTCAAATCTGTTCCTTGCAATTCGCGCTCTGCAGCACTGCCTTTTTTGCATTATTTTCGGGTCTTGCTATAGGCGCTCCCTTTGTATCTTATTCTCGACAGATTTTCATGCGAGCATGAAATCTGTCAAAAATAAGATACAAGTGAACTGTAACAGAAAAAACTCTAAAATATTCATGAATTTTCTAAATACTATTGCAAATATAGACAACTATTGCTATAATTAGAGTTACTTACAGGGGAAGTGAAAAACCTGTAAAATTTGAAAGCAAAGGGGTTGGGCATAATGAAAATTACCATCAGCGGAAAAAATATTGACGTGACAGAGGGATTAAAAGCCGCGGTCAATGAAAAACTTGGCAAACTGGAGAAATATTTTACGCCTGACACAAATGTCATTGTAACCTTAAGTGTAGAGAAAGAAAGACAGAAAATTGAGGTTACCATTCCGGTAAAAGGAAACATCATCCGTTCCGAGCAGGTAAGCAACGATATGTACGTATCCATCGATCTGGTAGAAGAAGTCATTGAACGCCAGCTTCGCAAATACAAAAACAAAATTGCCGACAAACAGCAGGAAGCAGGAAACTTCCAGAAAGAATATCTGGAGCATGACTATCTGGAGGACGAAGATATCCAGATCATCCGTACCAAAAAATTCGGCATGAAACCAATGTATCCGGAAGATGCCTGCGTACAGATGGAACTTCTTGGACACACCTTCTTCGTATTCCGCAATGCAGAGACCGACGAAGTAAACGTTGTTTACAAGAGAAAGAACAACACCTACGGTCTGATCGAGCCGGAGTGCTAAAAGTAAATAAAGAGTGAACAGTCACCCTGTTTTCAGCTTAGAAAAGCTGTGAAACAGGGTGATTTTTTCGCGGAAAGGGCCGGGCGGGGAAATGTTTACGAAAAATTCATTGTTATCTTGTGCCAGAAGTGGTAGAATAATACCATATGTTAATATGGTAATTAATAGAGAAAGCAGGAGCAAACATTCTATGAAATTCACAGAAAAACTTTTTGGTACGCACAGTGAGCGCGAGCTGAAACGAATCTATCCAATCGTAGACAAAATCGAAGCTCTCCGCCCGACCATGCAGGCACTGACCGATGAAGAGCTGCGTGCCAAGACAAAGGAATATAAAGACCGCTACAACGGAGGCGAATCCCTGGATTCCATTCTTCCGGAAGCATTCGCAACCGTCCGCGAGGCAGCAAAACGTTCCCTCGGTATGGAGCACCACCGCGTACAGCTCATCGGTGGTATTATCCTCCATCAGGGCCGTATCGCCGAGATGAAAACCGGTGAAGGTAAAACCCTCGTTTCCACCCTTCCGGCTTACCTGAACGCACTGACCGGACGCGGTGTCCACATCGTTACCGTCAACGACTACCTGGCAAACAGAGATGCTGAGTGGATGGGCAAAGTTCACAGATTTCTTGGCCTGACCGTCGGTGTTGTCTTAAACGATATGAAGAACGATGAGCGTCGCCAGCAGTACGCATGCGACATCACCTACATCACCAACAACGAACTTGGTTTCGATTACCTGCGTGACAACATGGTCATCTACAAAGAGCAGCTCGTACAGAGAGAGCTTGCTTACTGCATCATCGACGAGGTTGACTCCGTCCTGATCGACGAGGCAAGAACACCTCTGATTATTTCCGGACAGAGCAGCAAATCCACGAAGCTGTACGAGACCGCGGATATTCTGGCACACCAGATGCAGCGCGGTGAGGCAAGCGGCGAGATGACCAAGATGACCGCCATCATGGGCGAGGAGATCGAGGAGACCGGAGACTTCATCGTCAACGAGAAGGACAAATTTGTTACCCTGACCGATGACGGTGTGAAGAAAGTCGAGAACTTCTTCCATATCGAGAACCTTTCCGATCCGGAAAACCTGGAGATCCAGCACAATGTGATCCTGGCGCTGCGTGCCAACTATCTGATGCACCGCGACAAGGACTATGTAGTCAAAGATGACGAGGTTCTGATCGTCGATGAGTTCACCGGACGTATCATGCCGGGCCGCCGTTATTCCGATGGTCTGCATCAGGCAATCGAGGCAAAAGAGCACGTAAAAGTAAGAAGAGAGAGTAAGACTCTGGCAACGATCACGTTCCAGAACTTCTTTAACAAATACGAGAAAAAAGCCGGCATGACCGGTACTGCCCTCACCGAGGAGCAGGAGTTCCGTGATATCTACGGCATGGACGTTATCGAGATCCCGACCAACCGTCCGGTCATCCGTGTGGATATGGACGATGCCGTATACATGACGAAAAAAGAGAAATTCCACGCAGTCGTAGAGGAAGTCAAAGAGGCACATGCTGTGAACCAGCCGGTTCTGGTTGGTACCATCACCATTGAGACTTCTGAGCTGATCAGCAAAATGCTTCGCCGCGAGGGAATTCCGCATCAGGTCTTAAATGCGAAGTTCCATGAGCTCGAGGCAGAAATCGTAGCCCATGCCGGCGAGGCAGGAGCCGTTACCATCGCGACCAACATGGCCGGCCGTGGTACCGATATCAAGCTGGACGATGTGGCAAAAGCTGCCGGCGGCTTAAAGATCATCGGCACCGAGCGTCATGAGTCCCGCCGTATCGACAATCAGCTCCGCGGTCGTTCCGGCCGTCAGGGAGACCCGGGTGAGTCCCGTTTCTACATTTCCCTGGAAGACGATCTGATGAGACTCTTCGGTTCCGAAAAACTGATGGGCATTTTCAAATCCCTCGGCGTACCGGAAAATGAGCAGATCGAGCACAAGATGCTTTCTTCTGCAATCGAAAAGGCGCAGAAGAAGATCGAGGGCAACAACTACGGAATCCGTAAAAACCTTCTTGACTACGACCAGGTCAACAACGAGCAGCGAGAAATTATTTATAAAGAGAGACGCCGCGTGCTGGACGGCGAGAGCATGAGAGATACCATCTTCAAGATGATCGCCGATACCATCGACAATATCGTAGATCTCTGCATCGGCGAGAATACCGAGCAGTCCGAATGGGATCTGACGGAACTGAATGAGATGCTGCTTTCCGTCATACCGGTGAAGGCAGTGACAAAAGAGCGCGTAGAGAAGCTGTCAAAAAACGAACTGAAGCAGAAGCTAAAAGAGGAAGCTGTCAAGCTCTATGAGGAAAAAGAAGCAGAATTCCCGGAGGAGGAGCAGATTCGTGAGCTTGAGCGTGTCGTTCTCCTGAAAGTAATCGACCAGAAGTGGATGGATCATATCGATGATATGGATCAGCTCCGCGAGGGTATCGGTCTGCAGGCATACGGTCAGAGAGACCCGAAGGTTGAGTACAAGATGGCAGCTTACGACATGTTTAACGAAATGCTCGAGTCCATCCAGCAGGATACCGTCCGTCTCCTGTTCCATGTACGTGTTGAGCAGAAAGTAGAACGTGAGCAGGTGGCAAAAGTGACCGGAACCAACAAAGACGAGTCCGGCCCGAGAAAACCGGTACAGCGCGCAGAGCGTAAGATCTATCCAAACGATCCATGCCCGTGCGGAAGCGGCAAGAAGTACAAACAGTGCTGCGGAAGAAAACCGGTTTGATAAAAGCAGAACAGCAGTGAGACGGATGAGCACGATCCGTTTGACAAAGCACGCAGCTTCCCTACCAGAAGCTGCGTGTCATACAAAATATAAAACAGAAAGCAGGTGAAGCTTGTGGTAGTTGAATTAGACCAGTTCAAAATGGAACTTGGCACATACGATAAACCATTAGTGGAAGTGAGGGATTCACTTTGACCTCGCTAACAAAGAGCAGAGGATCGAAGAATTAGAGCGTAAAATGGAGGAACCCAATTTCTGGGACAACCCCGAAGAAGCGCAGGAGCAGATGAAACAGCTGAGCAGCATGAAAGAGGACAGAGATACGTATCAGAAACTGATATCCGCCAAAGAAGATATGGAAACTCTGATCGAGATGGGACAGGAGGAGGATGACGATTCCGTTGTTCCGGAAATTGCGGAAATGATGGAAGAGTTCAAGGCATCCTTCGATGCCATCCGCATCAAAACCCTGCTGTCCGGCGAATTTGACAAGGACAATGCGATCATCAAACTGAACGCAGGTGCAGGCGGAACCGAGGCGTGCGACTGGTGCGGCATGCTGTACCGTATGTACACCAGATGGGCAGAACGCAAAGGCTTTACGATCGAGGAACTCGACTTCCTGGACGGTGATGAGGCCGGTGTGAAGTCCGTGACATTCCAGGTCAACGGCGAAAACGCTTACGGTTATCTGAAATCCGAAAAAGGCGTTCACCGTCTCGTCCGTATTTCACCGTTCAACGCGGCAGGAAAACGCCAGACATCGTTCGTATCGTGCGATGTTATGCCGGATATCGACAAAGAGATCGATGTTGAGGTTCGTGATGAGGATATCCGTATCGATACGTACCGTTCCAGCGGTGCCGGCGGACAGCACATCAACAAGACGTCATCGGCGATCCGAATCACGCATATGCCGACCGGCATCGTGGTTACATGCCAGAATGAGCGTTCCCAGTTCCAGAATAAGGACAAGGCAATGCAGATGCTGAAAGCAAAACTGTATATGCTGAAACTCCAGGAGCAGGCAGACAAGCTGAGTGACATCCGCGGCGAAGTAACCGAGATCGGCTGGGGCAACCAGATCCGTTCTTACGTTATGCAGCCATACACCATGGTCAAAGACCACCGTACCAACGCAGAGACCGGAAACGTCGATGCAGTCATGGACGGCGGAATTGATCTGTTTATCAACGCATATCTGAAGTGGATTGCACTCGGAACCGGAGCAAAAGAGGAAGAAGCATAATTCGGCTGTGGGCAGAGCACAGTGACAAGTAAAATAAGGAGCATTTTCACCAATGGGGACGGAAATGCTCCTTTCATGTTTACAGGAGGTAAAACATATGGGTATTATCAGAGCAGCAGTCAACGCAGTGCACGGCGGTCTCGCCGATCAGTGGCTGGAGACCGTGGAGCCGTATGAGATGGGGGAACATACGGTATTTACAGAGGGAATTCTGGTCAGAAAAGGCCAGAACAGAAAGGGAAGCCAGACGATTTCCAACGGATCGGTGATCCATGTCTATGACAATCAGTTCATGATGCTGGTGGACGGCGGAAGGATTATTGATTACACCGCAGAGCCGGGCTACTTTACCGTAGACCAGTCATCGTCTCCGTCGATGTTCAGCGGATCGCTTGACGCAGCCGTAAAAGATACGTTTGAGCGCCTGAAGTTCGGCGGCCAGACCCCGCATGAGCAGAGAGTTTTCTATATTAATCTGCAGGAAATCAAGGGAATCAAATTCGGAACGAGAAATCCGGTCAACTATTTCGACCAGTTCTACAATGCCGAGCTGTTCCTTCGGGCACACGGTTCCTATTCCATCCGCATCGTCGATCCGCTCCGCTTCTACGCAGAGGCTGTGCCGAGAAACGCATCCCGCGTGGAGATCGAGGATATCAACGAGCAGTATATGAACGAATTTTTAGAGGGCCTGCAGTCCTCGATCAATCAGATGGCAGCCGACGGCATCCGCATTTCGTTCGCAGCATCCAAGAGCGCAGAGCTGTCCCGCTACATGGCAGATGCGATGGATGAGAGCTGGCGGGCAATGCGCGGCATGGAGATCCAGTCCGTGGCAATCGCAAGCCTTTCCTACGATGAAGCCTCCCAGAAACTGATCCAGATGCGCAACGAAGGTGCGATGATGTCTGATCCATCAATCCGTGAGGGCTATGTACAGGGAGCGATGGCACGCGGTATGGAGAAAGCAGCAGCCAACCCAAACGGAGCCATGAACGGCTTTATGGGTGTTCAGATGGGCATGAATGCCTTCGGTTCCTCGTTTGCATCGGCGTCCGCTTCGAATCAGCAGCAGATGCAGCAGCAGGCGGCAGCCAAGGCACAGCAGGAAGCTGCAAAAGGAGTATGGAAATGCGCATGCGGAACGGAGAACACCGGCAATTTCTGCTCAAACTGCGGAAGTGCAAAGCCGATGGTGTGGATCTGCGGCAAGTGCGGAACGGAGAACAGCGGTAAATTCTGTTCGAACTGCGGCAGCCCGAAACCGGAAGCGGCAGGAAAATGGGTCTGCGCATGTGGAACTGAGAATACCGGCAAGTTCTGCTCGAACTGCGGAAAACCAAGACAGTAAAAGAAAAAACAGATAACCATCCAATACAACAGCGGCTCCGGGGAAGGAGGGATAGAATATGGAGGTTATTACATACAAATGCCCGAACTGCGGAGGCGATCTGACCTTCGATCCGGCAAGCGGAAAGTATAAATGCGAGTACTGCCTGTCCTCGTTTACACAGGAAGAAGCCGAAAAGGCGAACCCGAAAGCAGCGGAAGCGCTGAACGGGGAGGACGATGCTGCCGGTGCACAGGAAGCATCCGATGCACAGAAGGAAAGCAGTACGGAGGAAACAAAAGGGGAAACAGAGCAGGGCGAAGCAGTTGTCTACACCTGCCCGAACTGCGGCGCCGAGATTGTGACCGATGCGACGACGGCAGCGACATACTGTTTCTACTGCCACAACCCGGTGGTGCTTTCCGGCCGGCTCTCGGGAGAATATATGCCGGATTTCGTGCTGCCGTTTAAGATCAGCAAGGAGCAGGCAATCGGGAAATTTTTGTCATTTGCGCGGAAGAAACGCTTTATTCCGAAGGACTTTTTCGAGAAAAACCAGGTACAGAAGATGACGGGTGTCTATTTCCCGTACTGGATTTACGGCGGAGACTTTGAGACGGATTACATGGCACGCGGCCGGAAGGTGAGAGTCTGGCAGACCGGTGATGTGGAGTACAAAGAGACCAGCATCTACGATGTCCGCCGGGAGGGCGAGGTCCGCGTAGACGGTCTGTCGCGCAATGCACTGAACAAGGCCGACCGCGATCTGATCGAATGCGTGCAGCCCTATCGTCTGGAGGAGATGCAGCCGTTTTCCATGGGCTATCTTTCCGGATTTCAGGCGGAAAAACGTGATATCGAACAGGCGCAGATCGCACCGGAACTGAAAAAAGAACTGGAACAAATGGCGCGCGGCGCAATGCGGAACGAGGCGAATGAGTATCTCTCCCTCGAGCAGGAGAAAATGAAGCTTTCTCCAAAGCGGGAGGACTGGCGTTACGTACTGTTTCCGGTCTGGACACTGACGTATCCGGGAAAAGACGGAAAGGTTTATTACTATGCGATGAACGGCCAGACCGGCACGATCAACGGTGATTTTCCGTTTGAGCGGAAAAAAGCGCTGCTGACGTCGGTTGTGAGTGCACTTTTTGTACTGATCTTTATGCTGGTGGGAGGGTATTTCTCATGAGAAGAATGAAAAAAGCGAGACAATATCTGCTCGGCATTTTTGCAGCCCTTCTGCTGTGCGGGATTTTTTCTGTGAATACCGTAAAAGCGGACACCCAGTATGTCTATGACAACGCATCGCTTCTTTCGGATGAGGAGGAGCAGGATCTCGAGCGGTCCTGTGCGGAGTTTGAGAGCAATACGGACATTCATATGGTGATCCTGACCGAGTACAGCAGCGGCTCCGAGGACTGCCAGGCGATTGCGGATGATTTCTATGATAAAAAGTATCCGAAGGAGCCGAACGGTGTCTGCTTCCTCATCGATATGGGACAGCGCCAGATTGTGATTTCAACGTCGGGCATTATGCAGTATTATATGTCGGACGCGGAAATCGACGACATTCTGCAGGCTGCGCAGAGCTATGCCAAAGAGGGCGACTATGCGGGGACGTTTGCAAAAATGATTACGATGACGCAGGAGTGCTTCGAACGAGGTGTTTCCGATGCGGACTATCTGATTACAGAAGACGGCTCGATCATTCATTACCGTAAAATTAACAGTACCGAGGCAATGATTGCTGTCCTTTTAGCTGCTGTGACAGGATTTGGTGTTTATTTTGGAATCAGGAAGAGCTACAGACGAAAGAAAAACCGCGGTGCAAAGGGCTATGCGGATCTGAAACGTGTAAAAATCCGGGACAGAAGGGATGCACTGATTGACCGCCATGTGTCGATGCACAAGATCCCGAGGGACGATGGAAACCACGGAGGCGGCGGTTCCGGCGGCGGAGGAGGCGGTGGCGGAAGCCACGTTCACACATCCTCCAGCGGAAACAGCCACGGCGGCGGAAGTATCGGATTCTAAAAAATCCCTTGCGTTCTGTGTCGGAATATGGTACGATCTTTCCTGTGAAAACAAATGTATTTCCTGGAAAGAATGTAAAGATAGAGGATTGCCATGAGAGAAGAGAAAACAAAGTATTATGTTATTAAAGAAAAAGCGGTTCCCGAGGTCCTTTTGAAGGTCATCGAGGCCAAGCGGCTGATGGATATGCAGGAGCTTACCGTGCAGCAGGCAACGGAAAAAGCAGGAATCAGCAGGAGCTCTTTCTATAAATACAAAGATGATATTCTTCCTTTTCATGACAATGCAAAAGGAAAAACGATTACGTTTATTCTGCAGATGGACGATGAGCCGGGACTGCTTTCCGATGTGCTGAAGATTATCGCCGAGTTTCACGGAAACATTCTGACCATTCATCAGACGATTCCGTTAAACGGCGTGGCGTCACTGACGATCAGTGTGGATATCGCGGAAGACCGGGGAGACGCCTCGGAGATGATCAACGAGATTGAGTCCAGACAGGGAGTTCATTATTTTAAAATCTTAGGACAGGAGTCCTGAAAAAGAAAAAGCAAGAGAGGAACAAAAGAGATGATTCAGATTGCAGTATTAGGATATGGCACCGTTGGTTCCGGCGTGGTAGAAGTCATCAACACGAACCATGACAGCATCAACAAGAGAGCAGAGAACGAGATTAATATCAAATACGTTCTGGATTTAAGAGATTTCCCGGGAGATCCAGTAGAAAAAGTGCTGGTACACGATTACGAAGTGATCGCAAACGATCCGGAGGTTGATATTGTTGTCGAGGTCATGGGCGGCGTTGAGCCGGCTTACACCTTCACAAAACGTGCGCTGGAGGCTGGAAAGAGCGTCTGCACATCCAACAAAGAGCTGGTGGCAAGACACGGTACCGAGCTTCTTGCAATTGCAAAAGAGCACGGCGCAAACTATCTGTTTGAGGCAAGCTGCGGCGGCGGTATCCCGATCATCCGTCCGTTAAACTCATCCCTGACTGCAGATGAGATCGATGAAGTAACTGGTATCTTAAATGGTACCACGAACTATATCTTAAGCAAAATGGCAAGCGACGGTTCCGATTTCGCGGATGTATTAAAAGAGGCACAGCGCCTCGGATACGCAGAGCGCAACCCGGAAGCAGATGTAGAAGGCTACGATGCGTGCCGTAAAATTGCGATTCTTTCTTCTCTTGCTTATGGAAAAGAAGTCAATTACGAAGAGGTTTACACCGAGGGAATCACCAAGATCACCGCAGAGGATATCAAATATGCGACCTCGATGGGAACCGCAATCAAACTGCTCGCAACAAGCCGCAAGGTGGGTGATCAGTATTACGCCATGGTAAGCCCGGTGATGATTGACGCGAAAAACCCGCTGTACAGCGTAAACGGTGTATTCAATGCCATCTTCATCCACGGAAATGTACTGGGTGATGCCATGTTCTACGGAAGCGGAGCAGGAAAACTCCCGACCGCAAGTGCCGTTGTTGCCGATGTTGTAGACTGCGCAAAGAACAAAGGCAGAAACATCATGATGAGCTGGAGCGGGGAGAAACTGAACCTGCTGCAGATCGACGATGTGAAGAGCCGCTTCTTCGTCCGCGTATCCGGCCACGCCGCAGAGCGCCAGAGTGAGATCGAGGAGCTGTTCGGAAAAGTAGAAATCGTAGCAGTTCCAAGCCTGGCTGAGGAATTTGCATTCATCACAGGCGAAATCACAGAGCAGGAGTACAGAGAAAAAGCAGAGAAACTCGACGGAATCCAGAGCAGAATCCGTGCGAGAATCTAAGATCCCGGAATAGACATAAATAAAAGAAAGACGTTTCACAGCCGTAAAGCAAATGGTGTGAAACGTCTTTTTGATTCGTATTAGATTGATTTAAAAACTTTTTAAAGATCGGTACCGCTTCCAAAGGAATCCCTGTCATATCCCACCGGTTCCGATGCCGGATACAGGACATCCTTCCGTTCCTGATAGAACGCAGCCATCGTGATCTGCATATACGGCATTACCCATAAAAAGCCGATGGCGCAGGAGCAGGATGCGAGGATCTCAAGTCCTAAAAAGCTCAGGAGCAGCAGAATGTAGCGGAAGAAGTTCTTCTTCATCAGCACAAAGCTCTGACGGATCGCCTGGATCGGGCCGATGCCGGGAGCGTCGTTCATCACGAAGGTGGAAAGGGAAAACGGAACCAGCACCAGCGTGGAAACGAGAGAGCCGATCAGCTTATAAACGTAAACATTCATGAGCGAAGAAAGCTCGGCATCAATGGAAAGTGCTGTTCCAAGCGTCAGTTCCGCACTCGGGGAGGAAAGATACTGGAAGCCCGGAATGCTGGAAATCAGGGCGATCACGGAGCTGATGCCGTTGATGATAAGGAACATCAGCACGTACTGGTCCGGGTGGTGATAGAAAGCGTAGAGCATATCACCGACGGAAATCGGTTCCCCGCGCAGCGTCGAGAGGCAGATTTTTAAGTAGCCTGCCTGGAAGAGGCTGAGGAGCAGGGAAAACAGGAACAGCGTCAGATTCAGGAAAATGATATCGTACAGCGTTGTGCCTGAAAAAATCAGCGTCGGGATGAGGGAGCAGGAGAAGGTGAGAAACAGGTTGATCGCGGTTGCGCCCACCAGCGTGCCGCATCGGCCTGCCATGGCCTCACGGGCCTGCTTTTTCAGTTCTGAAAATTTCTGTTTTTGTCCGTTCATGAAAAATCCTTTCTGGTACCTAGATGGTATTTCCGTCGGTGGTTGTTCCGTTGTCCGGTGTCATCTGGTATTCCTGCATGTACTGATTGTAATACCGCTCGAGCAGGTTGGTGCTGCCGCCGCTGACCATGTTGAAAAGCAGGAAAGAAGCATACATGCAGATACCGACAATTATGCCGATGGTACAGCCCGCCAGACCGGCTTTTGCCGTGCCGCTCATGCGTCCTGCGCCGCGGCTTAAAAGGGCGAAGATCACGCCGAGCGAGCCGAAAAACAGGGAACCCATGTTGAGCATGAACAAAAAGGAGCAGATCGCCATGACCATCGAAGCGGCCGCAAGGGCCTGCGAACCCGTCCTGCGCGGCGGCTGTACGGGAGGCTGCTGCTGGTAATGCTGATACGGTCCGGGACGCTGGCCCTCAGGCACGCCGTACGGATGGGAGGACTGATAGGAATCTCCGGACTCATTGGTGTTTGGATCGTAATTTTCTGGTGTCATAAAATGTCCTTTCTTCTGCAAAAAAGCGCGGTTTCACACGCAGTCTGTCAAAAAAGCTATAGTAAAGATTTTATCATGTAAGGTTGACAAAAACAAGACCTATTGATAAGGTAATAGAGTGGCTGTTCCGCCAAGGGTCCCGCTTTTTATGCGGGAAAAACAGAGAAGGAACAGCGTGTTTTGGAAGAGACAACAGGAGGAATTTACCTATGGATATGAATCAGGTATTGGCAGCCGAGCTGAACGTCAAACCGTGGCAGGTAGAAGCTGCAGTGAAACTGATTGACGAGGGAAACACGATCCCTTTTATTTCACGATATCGAAAAGAAGCAACAGGTTCCTTAAACGATGAGATACTGCGAAATCTGTACGACCGTCTGATGTACCTGCGCAGTTTAAATGACCGCAAGGCCGTTGTCCTGGCGAGCATCGAGGAGCAGGGCAAGCTGACCGCAGAACTGAAAAAATCCATCGAAGAGGCCGCAACTCTCGTGGTTGTAGAGGATTTATACCGCCCGTACCGCCCGAAACGCCGGACGCGTGCGACGATCGCAAAAGAAAAAGGATTGGAGCCGCTGGCGAATATCATTCTTCTGCAGATGACAAAAGAGCCGCTCGAAAAAGAGGCAGAGGCTTTTGTTTCAGAAGAAAAGGAAGTCAAAACGGCAAAAGACGCCATTGCTGGTGCCTGCGACATCATCGCCGAGAGCATTTCCGATGAGGCCGATTACCGTATGGAGATCCGCCGCAGAACCGAGGCGAAGGGCCTGATCGTCTCGACAGCAAAGGATGAGAAAGCAGAGTCCGTTTACGAGAATTACTATGAGTTTTCCGAGCCGGTATCGAAAATTGCCGGACACCGTGTGCTGGCACTGAACCGCGGTGAGAAAGAAAAATTCCTGAACGTCAAAATTGAGGCGCCGACGGAAGAAATCCTGCGTTATCTCGAGAAAAAAATCATCACCAAAGAGAATCCGCAGACAAAGCCGGTTCTGCAGGCGACCATCGAGGATGCCTACAACCGTCTGATCGCTCCGGCCATCGAGCGTGAGGTCAGAAATCAGCTCACCGAAAAGGCAGAGGACGGTGCGATCAAGGTCTTTGGAAAGAACCTTGAGCAGCTTCTGATGCAGCCGCCGATCGCAGGCCAGGTTGTCCTTGGATGGGACCCGGCGTTCCGTACGGGATGCAAGCTGGCCGTTGTCGATGCGACTGGAAAAGTGCTCGATACCACCGTGGTTTACCCGACCGCGCCGACGAACGAGAAGAAGATTGCGGCAGCGAAAGCCACTGTAAAAGATCTGATCCACAAATACGGCGTCACCCTGATTTCTGTCGGAAACGGAACTGCAAGCCGTGAGTCCGAGCAGATCATCGTCGAGATCTTAAAAGAGATCCCGGAGAAGGTTGCGTATGTGATCACAAACGAGGCAGGAGCGTCCGTTTACTCCGCAAGCAAGCTGGCAACCGAGGAATTTCCAAACTTTGATGTCGGACAGCGAAGCGCCGCTTCCATCGCACGCCGTGTGCAGGATCCGCTGGCAGAGCTTGTCAAAATCGATCCGAAATCCATCGGTGTCGGCCAGTATCAGCACGATATGAACCAGAAGAAGCTCGGCGAGGCGCTCGGCGGTGTCGTTGAGGACTGCGTGAATAAAGTCGGTGTCGATCTGAACACGGCATCCGCGTCGCTGCTGGAATACATTTCCGGTGTCAGCAAGGTGATAGCAAAAAACATCGTGGCATACCGCGAGGAGAACGGCCGTTTCGAGAGCAGAAAAGAGCTCCTGAAAGTGGCAAAACTCGGACCGAAGGCGTTTGAGCAGTGCGCGGGCTTTATGCGCATCACCGGCGGCAAAAATCCGCTGGACGGCACAAGCGTTCATCCGGAGAGCTATGAGGCAGTAGAGAAGCTGTTTGCAAAGTTAAATATGAAGACAGAGCAGATCAGCGAGGGACCGACGGCGTTCTTCATCAAAGATTACAAAAAGATGGCAGAGGAGATCGGTGTCGGCGAGATTACGCTGCGCGATATCATCAAAGAGCTGCAGAAGCCTGGCCGTGACCCGCGTGACGAGATGCCGCGCCCGATCCTGCGCACCGACGTGCTCGATATGAAGGACCTGAAGGTCGGCATGATCTTAAAGGGAACCGTGCGCAACGTCATTGACTTCGGTGCATTCGTCGATATCGGCGTGCATCAGGACGGACTCGTCCACATTTCCCAGATGACGAAACGCTTCATCAAGCATCCGCTGGAGGCTGTGAGCGTCGGCGATATCGTGGAAGTGAAGGTCATCAGCCTTGATCTGGCGAAGAAGCGGATCGGGCTGTCGATGCTGCTGGATAAATAAAGTGTGATACGTGGGCTGCCCGAAAGAAAACAGGGGCAGCCCGCGGTGTATCAAAGGGGGATTACCATGAATGAGGAAGAAGTGCTGGTCGGACGGATTCAGGATCTGGCAGAGCAGTGTTATCACAGGGATGTTCCGTCACACACGGAGTTTCTGACGCTGGCGGAGCAGGATCTGTTCTACCGTACGGTAAATAAAATCCCGGGCGTGCGTTACGTGCTGTCCGGCGGATACGAGGCGGCAGAGCGGAAAGCGGCGCTGTTTCTGCCATCCTATGCAGAGGACGGTGATGCGTCGATGCTTTCGATCGCAGTCGTGCGCATCAGCCCGCTGAATGAAAAATTTGCGGATGCGCTGTCACACCGTGATTTCTTAGGATCACTGATGAATCTCGGCGTGGAGCGGTATAAGCTGGGAGACATTCTGATCGATGGAAACCAGGCGTATCTGATCTGTATGGCGGATATGGCGGACTACATCTGTGCGGAGCTGAAAAAAGTGCGCCATACGAGCGTGTACTGTGAAGTCGAGGCGGGACTGCCGGAGGAGCTGACGGAGCCGAAAACCGAGCGGAAAGAAGGCTCCGTCGCTTCCGTGCGGCTCGATGCGGTGCTGTCGCTGGCGTTCAGCAGTTCGCGGAGCAAAATGGTGCCGCTGATCGAGGGCGGCCAGGTGTTTATTAATGGAAAACTGGTGACGTCGCCGAGCGCGTCATTAAAAGAGGACGATCTCGTGACCGTGCGCCATATGGGAAAATTCCGCTATGTTGGCGTGCAGAATCAGACGAAAAAGGGAAGGCTGTACGTGGCTGTTGAACGATTTGTCTCATAATAGATATTTTGAGGGATTTTACCGGAAAAGACCATTGACAGTGTTTGTAAAAAGACGGTATTATAGAGGGTATGTAGAAGGTCCGCAGTTATGAGAATTTTCATGAAATTTTTCATACAGAAGCGGACTGCGAAGATTACGTATCAGGAAGGCAGGAAGAAAAATGGGAAAAATTATACTGACCGGTGACAGACCGACCGGCAAGCTGCATGTAGGACATTACGTTGGTTCACTGCGCCGCCGCGTAGAGCTGCAGAACTCCGGTGAATTCGATAAAATTTACATCATGATTGCAGACGCACAGGCGCTGACCGACAATGCGGACAACCCGGAGAAGGTGCGCCAGAACATTCTGGAGGTAGCACTGGATTACCTTTCCTGCGGACTTGATCCGGAAAAGAGCACCATCTTTATCCAGTCTCAGATTCCGGAACTGTGCGAGCTTTCTTTCTATTATATGAATCTCGTTACGGTTTCCAGACTGCAGAGAAACCCAACCGTAAAATCGGAGATCCAGATGAGAAACTTTGAGGCGAGCATCCCGGTTGGATTCTTCACCTACCCGATCAGCCAGGCAGCCGACATCACTGCATTCAAGGCAACGACCGTTCCGGTTGGAGAGGATCAGATGCCGATGATCGAGCAGACACAGGAGATCGTCCACAAATTCAATACAGTTTATGGCGAAGCACTTGTGCAGCCGAAGATTATGCTGCCGGAGAATGATTCCTGCAGACGTCTGCCGGGTATCGATGGAAAAGCGAAGATGAGTAAATCGCTCGGAAACTGCATTTACCTGTCCGAGGAGCCGGATGAGATCAAGAAAAAAGTCATGAGCATGTACACCGACCCGGATCACATCAAGATCACCGACCCGGGCAAGATCGAGGGAAATACTGTATTTACCTATCTCGATGCATTCTGCCAGCCGGAGCACTTCGAGCGCTATCTGCCGGATTACGCAAATCTCGACGAGCTGAAAGCACATTACCAGAGAGGCGGCCTTGGCGATGTCAAAGTGAAGAAGTTCCTGAACAATGTACTGCAGGAGACCTTAGAGCCGATCCGTAACCGCAGAAAAGAGCTGGAAAAAGACATTCCGGCGATCTACGAGATGCTGAAAAAAGGCAGCGAAGAGGCAGAAAAAGTTGCCGCTCAGACACTGGCGGATGTCAAAGCAGCCATGAAAATCAACTATTTTGATGATCTGGACCTGATCCGTTCCCAGGCAGAGCGTTACGGCAAATAATTACCAATAGAAGATGAATGGAAAAAGCGGACATTATGGTTCCGCTTTTTCTGTTGCAGGGCGGACGAAAGTTCGAAGTCCTGTGGTCGGAGAGGATAGCATATGGTCATACATGGATTTCAAAAGCTGACGCTGCTGGATTACCCGGGCAAGGTGGCGTGCACATTGTTTTCGGGCGGATGCAATTTCCGCTGCCCGTTCTGCCAGAACGGAAATCTCGTGCAGCATCCCGAATGGGAGCCGGTGATTCCGGAGGAGGAGATTTTTGCAGTGCTCGAAAAGCGGCGCGGCGTACTGGACGGCGTCTGCGTGACGGGCGGTGAGCCGACGCTGGATCCGGATCTGGAGCAGTTCGTGACGAAAATTAAGGAACTGGGATATCTTGTGAAGCTCGATACGAATGGATACCGGCCGGAGATTTTGAAAAAGCTGGTGGAAGAGAAGAAAATCGACTACGTCGCCATGGACATCAAAAACGCGCCGTCCCGGTACGGCGAGACGGCGGGCGTGAAAAAGATCGATGTGATGCGGATCAATGAGTCGGTCGAGTTTTTAAAGAGCGGCGTGGTGGACTATGAGTTCCGGACAACGCTCTGCAAAGAGCTGCATGGAAGGGAAGAGATCGAAGCGATCGGAAAGTGGCTTTCCGGGGCAAAACGGTACTTCCTGCAGAATTACCGGGAATCGGATTATGTGATTGATCCGAGGTTCTCGGGGTATGCGAGGGAGCAGCTCGAGCGGTTCTGCGAGATCCTGCGCGGAAAGATTGAGACGGTGGAGATCCGCGGCGTGGATTAAAAAACGCTTTAAAGCGTGCGGTACCAGTAGCCGAAGCGGGCATCGGGCGCGAGCTCGGAGGGGCGCATCGCCTGCTTGAAGTGGAAAAAGCCGAAGAGGCTTGCCATGAACTGCTCATTCGGCGTGTAGACGCCGGGGACGCCGAAATACCAGAGTTCCTGCTGGTCGCGGTTCCGGGCGAGGAGCAGATGGCGATAGGACGAGGAGCCATGGAGGACGAAGCGGTTCGCATCCACCGAAAGACCGGCGGCGCGGAGCTGTGGAAGATCGTCGAGTGAGAGGCGCAGGCAGTCGGTCAGATCATCATCTGGGAACGGATGGAACTCCGGGAACTGGTCCTGAAGCTGGAGATAGAGAGCAGCCCGGGACGGCGGCACGGCTGCTGCGGCGGGAAAATCGGCGGAAGTCATATGTAGCGGCTGGGCGGCAGAATCCGGGATGGGCTGCGGCGGTTCCGGGTTGGCAGAGGGATAGCTTTCTGCGGTTTTCACAGATTCCGCGGATGCGGGATGGAGTGTGTTGGCGGATGATTGCGTGATCCTGTCTGCAGGAACGGTGTTTACCGTGTCAGTTGATGTGGATTCTGTGGAGACGGTGGATTCCGGGTTGGAATTTTGTGGATAAAGTTCGGAATTGCTGCTGAATTCTGTGGAAAGTTCATCGAACTGTGCTTTTGAAGCGTCTGATGATGGCAGGGACTGCGCAGGTACGGCGGGATCCAGAGGTTCGGGTGTTTCGGCAGTTTTCTCTTCGGTCGGTCTGGTACCATTGTCTGCGGATGTTTTGGGCTCCTGCGGGAGCGTGGGCGAGAAAAACTCCGGCTGAATCGGAAGATCGTCCCACTGGGTGGCGATGACGCCGGTCTGGCGGCAGAGCAGGATCAGACCGCCAAGCTCGTCGAGCGTGATATCCGTCTGCCCAATGGCATCGGAGTGCGTGAAGAGTTTTCCACTCGTAGAAGAGCGCCCCGCAAGGAGATTTCCGAGCGGAATGCCGTACATCCGCCCTGACCGGCGGATAAATCCGTAGACCGTGACCGAGGTCTCCGGCGGAAGCGACGGCGATTTGATCTGGAAGTCCATGCGGCAGAAACCGTTCTGCGACTCCACGCGGACAAAGCCGCAGCATCCGCCCTTGCGGTTGTTCGGGTATTCGTATAGATAGGCAATGAAACGCCGGTAATCAGAC
This sequence comes from Fusicatenibacter sp., assembly GCF_977045365.1. Lineage (NCBI taxonomy): Bacteria > Bacillati > Bacillota > Clostridia > Lachnospirales > Lachnospiraceae > Fusicatenibacter > Fusicatenibacter sp. The sequence goes on along the minus strand of NZ_CDRRUH010000015.1, from coordinate 23,893 downwards.
ATAAAAACCTCCTGCATAGAAGTAAAAAGGGTAGAAAAAGATACTGCGCTACAGTTCACGATATGCTGGAAGGACAGAAAATATACGCAGAGAAGAAAGGAAGTGCACAATGGAAGAAGAAACAAAGCTGGAAACGCCGGAGGAAAAAGCGCACCGGAAAGAACGGGAACGCTTTATGCGCCAGGCGATTACGCAGGCGAAGAAAGCGGAAAAGCTGATGGAAGTGCCGATCGGCTGTGTGATTGTGTACGAGGGAAAGGTGATTGCGCGGGGGTATAACCGCAGAAATACGGATAAAAACACGCTGTCCCACGCAGAGCTGAATGCGATCCGGAAAGCCAGCAAAAAACTCGGCGACTGGCGGCTGGAGGGCTGTACGCTGTATGTGACGCTGGAACCGTGCCAGATGTGCGCCGGCGCGATTGTGCAGGCGAGAGTCAGCGAAGTCGTCATCGGCAGCATGAACCCGAAAGCGGGCTGCGCGGGATCGATCCTGAACATGCTGGAAATGCAGGAATTTAATCATCAGGTAAAGGTCGAGCGCGGGGTGCTGAAAGAAGAGTGCTCGGAGATGCTGAGCGCATTCTTCCGGAGACTGCGGGTGGTGAAAAAGAAGAAAAAAGAAGAGAGGAAGAGGGCGGAAGAAGGGAAAGAATAAAAGAAGAGGCAGCATCGGGGTGGGATGCTGCCTGGGAAAGGTATCTTCAGCACCGCTCGCCGCATAAACCCCTTCTGCCATCCCCGCATTTCCAGCAGAAACCATCGAAAAAATCATTGACGAATCCCCAAAAAAGCACTATAATATATGATGTGTTTGACAAAATACGGAGAAGTACCCAAGAGGCTGAAGGGTCTGGCTTCGAACACCAGTAGGTCGGAAACGGCGCAAGGGTTCAAATCCCTTCTTCTCCGCTATGCAAAAAAGAGACAGCAAAAAGATTGAAAAATCGAAAAAGCTGTCTCTTTTTCTGTGAGAAATTATGAAACCGATGCACAACAAAGCAAAATAAAAAGGAGAGACAATACATGGCGCAGTTACCACAGGAATTTCTGACCCGCATGCAGGACATGCTGGGCGATGAATTTGATGCATTTTTAACTTCCTACGACGCACCCCGCACAGCCGGGCTGCGTGTGAATACAAAAAAATGCCGGACCGAAGATTTCCCGCCGCTTGTTCCGGGAACGTGGAAGAAAATTCCGTGGATTCCAAACGGCTATTTCGTGCCGGACGGCATGCGCATGGGCCAGTCCCCGCTGTATGCGGCAGGCGTTTTCTATCTGCAGGAGCCAAGCGCCATGACCCCGGCATCCCGCCTTCCGATCGAACCGGGCGAGCGGGTGCTCGATCTCTGCGCCGCACCTGGCGGCAAGGCAACCGAGCTGAATGCGCGCCTGAAAGGAACCGGCCTTCTCGTTGCAAATGACATCAGCAACGCCCGCGCCAAAGCACTGCTGCGTAATCTCGAGCTGTTCGGAAGCGAAAACGTGCTTGTCACCAATGAGACACCGGCAGGCCTTGCAGACGTCTTCCCGGGCTTCTTCGATAAAATCCTCGTGGATGCACCGTGCTCCGGCGAGGGCATGTTCCGGAAAGACGAGGCAGTCATCGGCACCTGGACCCCGGAGAGGCCGGATTTCTTTGCGGATCTGCAGCGCGAGATCACCTCGGATGCTGTCAAAATGCTGCGTCCGGGCGGCCTCATGATGTATTCGACATGTACCTTCGCCCCGCAGGAGGACGAGGGAACCGTTTCTTTCCTTCTGGAAAACTTCCCGGAAATGGAACTGATCGAGATGGAAGGCTACGAAGGTTTTTCAAAAGGCAATCCAGTCTGGGGAAACAGCGATCCGGAGATCGAAAAGACCGTGCGCATCTGGCCGCATAAAATGAACGGCGAGGGCCATTACCTTGCCCTGTTCCGCAAAAAAGGCGAAGCCATTCCTTATGAGACAGAAGAAAAACCGATCGAAAAGAAAAACAAAAAACAGAAAAACCGGAAAAAAGACCGCGGAACGGAAGCACCGGGTCCGTCGAAAGCAGAAAAACAGATCCTTTCCGATTTCCTGTCCCGGATGACAGCACCGATCCCGGTGGAGGAACTGGAAGTCCGCGCCGGAAAAGTATACCATTCCCCGTCCCTGCCGGATGGCGTGCGGAATCTTCATTTCCTGCGGAACGGTCTGTATCTCGGTGAACTGAAAAAAGACCGTTTCGAGCCGTCACAGCCGTTTGCCGTGACACTCTCCGCGGACAAGTTCAAAGATTACATGAATTTAAAGGCAGATGACGAGCGTACCGAAAAATATCTCCACGGTGAGACAATTTCCGTAGAGCCGGGAGAGACCGCATCGCCGTCGGGCTGGAAGCTGGTCTGCGTCGATGGATTCGGCCTTGGATGGGGCAAACTGGTCAATGGAACCTTGAAAAATAAGTACCCTGTTGGATGGAGAAAGTAGAAAAATCATGCCAGTTTTTGCAGGAAAAATGTCGAAATATTACAAAGTTATTAACAGAAATTAAAAAAGACTTTCATTTCAGACATACTTGTGTTATAATGGCAAAGTACGGCGGAAAAAAAGACCCATTTTCCGCAGTAACTTGGAGTGACAATCAGCAACAGAACGTAATAAGTATGAGGTGTACGACATGAAAAAAAAGAAATTATTCAGCCTGGTTTTGGCCACAGTGCTTACGGCAGCGACCGTTCTGCCATGCTATGGTGCCAGTACAAAGGAGAAAATTTCAAATGCTCAGGCAGAACAGGCTGCCGCACAGTCTCAGCTTGACAGCATACAGAGCAGGATTGACGAACTCAATTCCAAAAAGGGACAATCAGAAGAATATCTTTCCGAACTGAACCAGCAGCTGGACGATCTGCAGAACCGTCTGCAGGAGCTTCAGGATCAGTATGATGCGAAGCAGAACGAACTGGTACAGATTCAGGCAGATCTGGAAGATGCAAAAGCAAAAGAAGAAGAGCAGTACGAGGCGATGAAGCTCCGTATCCAGTATATGTATGAAAATTCCTCCGGAAACGGATACATGGCAATGCTCTTTTCTTCCAAAAGCATTTCAGAGCTGATCAGCCGGGCAGAATACATACAGAAAATTTCCGATTTCGACCGCGATCTCATGCAGGAGTATGAGGACACGGTAGACCAGGTAAAAGAAAAAGAAACACAGGTGCAGGAGGAGCAGGCAGCGATCGTGGAACTGCAGCAGCAGAGCAGCGATCAGCAGGAAGCTATCCAGGAGCTGTACGCAGCAGCTTATCAGGAACTCCGTACCTACTCCGCAGAGCTGGACGATGCAAAATCCAGCGAGAGTGCACTGGTAGATGAAATCAACAGCAAAGCAGATGCAATCAACGACCTGATCCGTCAGGCGAAAGAAGAGGAGATTGCAGCGCAGAAGAAAGCAGAAGAGGAAGCCGCCGCTGCCGCCGCAGCACAGCAGGCCGCAGCAGAAGCAGCAAGAAAACAGGCAGCTGAGGCAGAGGCCGCAAGAGTCGCAGCCGCAGAAGCAGCAAATGCCGCAGCGAAAGCAGATACCGATACAAGCAGCAGCTCCGGAAGCAGTTCTTCGGACAGCAGCGCATCCTCTACGACAACGGAGAGTCCATCCGCGTCAGATACTTCCAGCAGCTCCTCCAGCGGAACATATCTTGGAAGATTTAAACTGACAGGCTATTGCTCCTGTTCCATCTGTACCGGACAGTGGTCCGGCGGATCCACCGCAAGCGGAACCACACCGACCGCCGGCAGAACGATCGCCATGGGCGGTGTACCATTTGGCACAAAACTGCTGATCAACGGCCAGGTTTACACGGTAGAAGACCGCGGAACCGCTTACGGCCACGTAGACATCTTCTGCAGCAGCCATTCCGAGGCGCTGAGCTTCGGCGTGCAGTATGCAGACGTATATCAGCTGAGCTGAGAAACAAAGATAAGAGATATGCCGGAACAGAACTTCCAGCATATCTCTTTTTTTGACTTTTTCAGAAACTGTCATTTCAAAAGAACATCCAAAACGCCGCAAACCCGCATAAAATGTACCTTTTGAAGCAATAATAAAAAAAATTAAAAAAATTTCAAAAAAGGTGTTGACATTCCTATAGACATCATATATAATAGCTATTGTTGACGGACGAGAGTTCAGAAAACAAACAAAATCGAAGCGTGGCTCAGTTTGGTAGAGCGCTGCGTTCGGGACGCAGAGGTCGTGGGTTCGAATCCCGTCGCTTCGACTGAAATGAAAATGCCGAAAGCCTTGACAATCAAGAGCTTCGGCATTTTTTCGTATGTCAGAAAGAGAACAGGAAAACAGGGAAAAATATCTGGTCACGAATTTATCAGACCGATAGGAAAAGAGTACATGAGGAGGAAATTTTTGTGAAAGCATTATTTTTTGATATTGATGGAACGTTACTGAGTGAGATTACAAAAGAAATTCCGCAGAGCGCGCTCGATGCATTGAAAAAGACGGCGGAAAAAGGAAATCTGACGTTTATTAATACCGGCCGCACCTGGTCGGAGCTGCCGGAGGAGATGAAACAGCTTCCGTTTTCCGGATTCCTGTGCGGCTGCGGTACCTATCTGCGCCAGGGCGATGAGATTCTGATGCATCACACCGTTTCCGGAAAGCGATGTGAGGAAATCCCGGTGATTTTAAAAGAGTGTAATGCCGGTATGATCCTGGAAGGCACGGACAACGTTTATTTCACAGCTGAGCCATCCCGTTTCAAAGATCTCGAGCAGACCCGTGCGCATTTTGCAGCCGTCGGTGTCGGCCTTGCGGAGACGGCAGAGACGAAAGGCATTATCTACGACAAATTATGTATCGTAACTGACACGCAGTCCGACGTAGAACGCATGTATCGGGAATTTGAGCAGGAGTTTGACATCATGGACCGCCGCGGCGGTTTCTACGAGCTTGTCCCGCTCGGATACAGCAAGGGAACCGCAGTAGAGTATGTACTGAAACAGTACGGCCTGACGAAGGAAGATGCCTACGTCTTCGGCGACAGCAGCAACGACCTGGCCATGTTCCAGTGCGGCGCACACACGATTGCGCTTGGAAAGCATGACGAGATTCTGGATCCGTACACCGAGTACGTAACCGACACCGTCGAGCAGGACGGCGTGGCGAAGGCGATGGAGTATTACGGATTGATCTGACAGAAAAACAGAAGAAAAGAAAGCGAAAGGGCGCATTTGAAAAGAAATTTTCAGGTGCGCTCCTTTTGTTGCAATTTTCTGAAAAAGGAAATAAGAAAATCAGCGTCTGAAAAGGTATGTGCATTGCAAAGTAAAAAATTTCGTGGTAATATAAAAATGAATTTTTACGCATATTTGTAATAGTTAAGAAATCAAAATACCAGGGAGGTGAGCATTCAGAGGTTTTATGGAGGCAGAAAAAAATCAGACAAATAAAAAAAGCCTCAGATACCGTTTCACAGCGGGAGCGGTCGGAGTGCTTCTTACGCTGGGTGCGGTTGTTGTTTCCACATATGCCTGGTATGTGTACAACACGGGACGTCATACAACGAAAGTGCGTATGGCAGCCGGAGCAGGAATCAATCTGCAGATCAGCAATGCCTACAATGGTGTTTACGGTTCTGCGGCCGTATTGGACAGCTTTTCCGGCCAGCTCAATCCGGTATCGACGAACCGGATCAGCGGAGGCTTTCAGAAAGTGCTCGGTTTCACAAACGGAACGGAAAACCAGTCCAATCTGGTGGCGAATCTGTTTGGAAGAGGCGACTACAGCGATTATTATAAAACCAGCCTGTTCCTGCGGAGCAATGGAAAATCCACCGACATCTATCTTTCCGATATCGGCTTTGAGGACAGCGATGAAAACAATCCGATCTCATCAGCGATTCGTGCAGGTTTCGTAATACACCAGGCCGGACTGGACCAGCCGACAGAAAATGAGTATATCTTTGAAATCAGCGACAAAAAGAATCCGCAGGCGGAGTACAACACGGCGACCGGAGAAGAGGGTTACGTTCTGGACAGCACAAAAACGGACGGAACGACCGTACCGTTTCAGCCTTATAAGGAAGAAGCTTACTGTATTTATGATAAAGATACCGGTGAAGTGACAAAGAAAGAGGGATCGTTAAAGCTCTGCACCGTAACCGGCACATCGGATGGAAAGCCGGGAACACCGGTACAGATTGATCTCTACATCTGGCTGGAAGGCTGCGACGAGGACTGCACCGGAAATCTGGGCAGTCAGACGCTGAAAAACCTGGCAGTTTCCTTTGCGGGAATTTCAGATCAGAACTAAAAACGAGAGAGAGGAGTGCCGCGTGGAAACAGAACAAAAACAGTTAAAAAGCTCGCTGGCGCGGGCAGTTGCCGGGATTCTGCTGCTGCTTCTTGCTGCGACGGGAACCACGTATGCATGGTTCACCCTGACCGGGCAGGCCTCCACCAACGTTACGCCGACGGGCGGTACCATCAGCAAAGGCGATACCGTTCTGCTGATTTCAGCCAGCGAGAACGGTCCGTTTGAAAAAACGTGCGATCTCGTGCTGAGCGGTAATCCGGAAAGCTTAAAGCCGCTTTCAACGGCGGACCTTGACCACTTTTACCGCGCAACCGCACAGAACCAGGACGGAATTTCCGTGCTGTATGCAAGTGCCGACAGCCGTGTGGACACCGATGCCATTCACGGAACCGTCTATCTGAAATGCGAAAACGCACCGTGCAGAGTATATTTCAACCAGTCAGAATTAAACCTGGGAAGCGATGCACAGGCACTTGCCGCGATGCGTCTCGGGATGAAAATTACATCCCACACAGGCACGACAACGTATTTCTGGAAACTGGATGACTTAGGCAGCGCCGGCAGCGCAGAGTCCCAACAGACAACAGCACGCAGCTCTGCCGTGGTTTCCTCTGTTTCGGAAAGCGGCCAGCCCGTTTATACCGATGATCCATCCCAGAATCTTTCGGGATTTTTTGCAGGACAGGCAAACGGCAGCTACAGTGCCGGATCGGAGCCGGTTGTGGAATTAAATGCGGATGAAGTGGCAGCCGTAGAATACTGGCTGTATCTGGAGGGATGCGATGAACAGTGCATCAATGCCGTACAGAGCCGGTCCTCGGAAATTCAGTTTGCTTTTGTCGGTGTCGATGCCGACGGAAATGAATAAAAATAGAAAGAAAACGAAAAAGAAAGGAGCGCAGAACAGATGAAACACAGCTTCCGGGCATGGTATCTTGGGGTTACAACCGTTTTTGCGTTACTGGCTTTTTCGGCAGCAACTTATGCCTGGTTCACTTCTAACCGGGAAGTTTCAACCAGCACCGCGACCGCGCGGACAGGAGACGAAACTCTGGAACTGCAGATCAGCAGCAGCGGAGGCGGCAGCTTCCAGAGCGAAGAGACCGCATCCATTACCCAGGTCAATCAGACGGACGCTTCCTATCTGATGCCGGTTTCCACCGCAGATCTTGTGAATTTTGTGTATTCGCCGTCCACCGAAAATGGAATGGCAGCGGCATTCAAAAGAGTAGACAACGAAGCGTATTATTATCACGGCCGCATTTATCTCCGCGCCGTGGGCGAGGGATGGTCCGATGGAAGCCGCATGGCGCTCTATCTGGATCAGACTGATGGAGTTTTAGGAGAAACAGTTTCCGGTCAGCTGCTGCATGCGGCGCGGCTCGGAATGGTCTTTGATGACGACGCATCAAGCCGTGTGATTTTAAGACTCAGCGAAGAAGAAAATGCGCAGAGTCAGCAGACTTATAATACGGTAGTAAATGGAAGAACCCTTGGAAACAACGAGGTTCTCACCTGGCAGAACGGAACGGCGGCAGCGGCACAGGATCCGTCCGCTTCGATGGAATCCTACATGATTCAGTTTGGAGAGAGCGATATCACCCTCCCCGAACAGCCTTTAGTGACGATGGACTTAAACCGGATTTATCCGGTGGACATATATTTTTATCTGGAGGGCTGTGATCCGGACTGCTCAGACGATCTGAGCTTTGACATCGCGGATCTGCATCTTGCCTTTTATGGAGTATTACAGCAGGAGGAGGCAGGATGAAAAATAACAAAACCCTGATTTCGGCAAGAAGCCGCCTGTATACATCCGTATTACTCGTCCTTCTTGCACTCGTCGCCGTCACGGCGGCAACCGTTGCCTGGTTTTCCATTGCAGACAACACCAAAGTAAAGTCCATGAGCCTCGATATCGTCTCCGGTACCGATCTTCGCATGGATCTCGACCCGCATGAAACGCTGGAAGAGTATGTAAAAACACTGTCCTTTGACCAGATTGCCGAACGAATCCGGCAGGAAAAAGGTTTCTCCATGCAGGAAACCCCACTGGAACCGGTGACAACGCAGGATGAAGAAACGTTCACCTTCGAAAATGGAACAGCAGCAGACAGCGCCAGCGGCGTCTATCTGGAATTCACCCTGCATTTTATGGCAGCAGCGGACATGGTAGTGCACCTGACGAGCGCAGACAGCAGCAGCGGAGCGGGAGACGGAACCGAAGTTACGTCTGAAAACGCAGCGCTTCCATCATCCATGCGAATCTCGTTTGCGACGGATGGAAAAACCTGGATTTACGATCCGGGGATGGGAAACATCAGTGTAACAGAAGGAAATGCCACAACGTTTGGACTTCCCGCAAAAGATGCCATGGATCTCAACGATGACAACGCCATGTTTTCCATGAAAGAGGGCGTCAACAAAGAAGTAAAAGTACATATCTGGATGGAAGGAACCGATCCGGCCTGTACGGACGGGTTAAAAGGAGCCGATTATGCAATTCGTCTCCGATTCACAGGAACAGACGAAAACGGGCAGCCGTTTTCTGAGTAAATAGATTAAAATAACAAAACCAGGAGAAGAAGAGATGAAAGCAGTAAAAAAAGCAGGAACTATTGTAATCAGTGTTTTGTTGTGGATTGTAATTCTGATCGCAGCACTGTATGCCTTTACCACGATGGCAACGAGAGATAACCAGAACGTGTCCAGCCTGCTGGGCTATACCCCGCTGGTCGTAAAGACAAATTCCATGTCACCGACCTTCGATGCAGGCGATCTGATCTTTATCAAGAAGTGCGATCCGGATACATTAAAAGAGGGAGATATCATCTGCTTCCACACCATCATTGATAATGAATATGCACTGAATACCCACCGTATTGAAAAAATTGATGAAAGCAACGGTGTCCGCAGCTACACCACCATGGGTGATAACAACAACGGCATCGCGGACCGCCATATTATTTCCAATGGCGACATCGTCGGAAAATATACAGGTCACCTGAAAAAAGCCGGACATGTCATGGACTTCCTTTCCAGCAGCACCGGATTTCTGATTGTCATTGTGATCCCGATGCTTCTGTTCTTTATTTATCAGGTTTACAATTTAATCATGATTTCCATCCGTCTGAAAAAAGCAGTTGCTGTTGAAGCAGCAAAAGAAGCCGCGGCAGCAGCAGAAGAAAGCAAAGAGAAAAACAGCGATGCAGAGGCTGCAAAAGCAGCGCTGGAAGAGGCAAAGAGAATGCGGGAAGAAGCGGAATCCATTCGTGCGAAGGCACAGCAGGAGCTGGAAGAAGCAAGAAAAGGACAGAAAAGCCAGCAGGCAGATACACCGGATGAAAAAGAAAAGCAGGATGCTGAGTAAAGAAAGCGTGGAGGGAGCAGAGCTTTGAGTGAATTTCTGAAATTTGCATTTGAAATATTATCCAAAATAGTTTACAATCTGGCAGCCTGCGCAGCAGCATTTATAAGACTGTTCATTACCGGCTGGGTGGAGTATTTCCTGATTTTCAGAACATATTTTCCGACCCTTGACCTGGTGGGAAAAGTACTCTCTGTTTTGCTGGTACTTCTCCTGCTCGCAATTCCTGTTGTTATCATTCTGATTCTGGTGCGCCGTGCGGTTCTGCATCACCAGTTAAAAACAGACAAGTCCGATAATGCGGCGTTATACCGGGAAATCGGACGATTGAACAAACAGGTTCTGCAGCTGATGGATGAGAAAAACAGCATTCTCGCCCTGAAAGTAAACGCCATGGGCGGAACAGAGCGTATCCCGTATGTGGGAGCCTCTGCCCTGACGGATGATCAGATTCCGACGGTAGAAAATGTAACAAGCCCGGAGGCAGCAGCGGCCGGTATGGCAGCGGCAGCAGCGGCAAGAGTTGCGACGGCAGCTGTAGCGGCAGGCGCATTGGGAGAAGAGGCAGCGACACGTGCTGCGGAAGGACCAAGTGCAGAAGGAGCGGCAGTACCGGGAGCAGCAGCCCTTGCAGGTGCTCCGGTCATCAATGCCGTTCTCTCCGAAAACAAGAAAGGTGTCGAACACCGTTTCCCGAAGCTTACGCTTGTGGATGAAAAATACGCGAATTATCAGGTGCCGGCATACGATAACGAAATCACACTCGAAGATTTTGTCGAAGGCTATCGCCTGTTTGCAGCAAGCCAGATGCATCTGTACTACACACCGGAAATTATACGCCGGTTCGTTGCCGGTATGGCGGCCAGCAAGCTGCTGATTCTGGAAGGTATTTCCGGTACCGGTAAAACGAGTCTTCCGTATTCCTTCAGCCGGTATATGGAAAACCCGGCGACCATCGTCTCCGTACAGCCGTCTTACCGTGACCGTACCGAGATCCTTGGTTACTTTAACGAGTTCTCCAAACGATTCAACGAGACCGAGTTTCTCCGTGCCCTGTATGAGGCAAATTACCGCGAGGATCCGACGCTTATTGTTCTCGACGAGATGAACCTTGCCCGTATCGAGTATTATTTCGCAGAGATGCTTTCCGTCCTCGAAATGCCGAGCAAGGATGAATGGGTGCTTGATCTGGTTCCGACCGAATGGCCGGGCGACCCGAAGAAACTGGAAGGCGGAAAAATCCACGTATCCGACGCGACCTGGTTCGTCGGAACCGCAAACAACGACGACTCGACCTTTACCATCACCGATAAGGTATACGACCGTGCGATGCCGATCGAGCTGAACGAGCGTGCCGATGCCTTCGAATGCGAGCCGCATCCGCACTGCGATATCACGGCGGCGCATCTGCAGTACCTCTTCGCAAAAGCAAAAGTCGATTATCCGATCAGCGAGGAGCTGCTGGAAAATATGCAGAAGCTGGACAACTATCTGATCACCCGATTCAAGCTTTCCTTTGGTAACCGTATTATGAAGCAGATGTACGACTTTATTCCGGTCTATGTTGCCTGCGGCGGTACCGAGGTGGGCGGTATGGATTACATTGTAGCGCGTAAGGTGCTCAAGAAATTTGAGAGTATGAACGTCACCTTCGTGCGGGATGAAATCACGGGTCTGATCAACTACATTGATAAAACATTTGGAAAAGCGGAGATGCAGGACAGCAAGAATTATCTGAGAAGAATCCAGAACCTGTACTAATCAGAGAGGGAAAACGAAAGTATGGCAGAAGATATCACAATCAGCGATTTATATTCTCAATATACGAGTCTGGCAGAGTCCCTGGAGGACGACCGGTATTTCCAGTATCTCTTTGAGATGATACAGGCGGGCGACAATACGCTGGAGCAGAAAAACCGCATTCTCCACAAGGTCATTGATGAGCGGTGGCTGACTGTTGTGGAAGAGGGTATCGAAGCCATTTTCAACATTGTCGATAAGCCGCGGCGTTTTATTGCGACGACCGAGGAGGTTGTGCCTGTTGCACTTGCCAAAAAGATCACGGCGGACAGCGTACGGCATTTAAGCCAGAATACACAGTTTATCGCCTCGAATGAAAATGGAGAGATCCAGCCGACCAGAATTTTGAATGTCACCAGCGAGGAAAGCTTCGATCTGTACGAGAACCGGTTCGTCTACCACCTGATTCAGCGGCTGTTCGCATTCGTAGATAAGAGAACGGATGTCATCTTCTGGTCGACCGGAGATGAGACATGCAACGTTATGAGCATGGAGAGTAAGATCGACGACGCGTATGAAGAGATTTCCTACAAAGTCGAGATGACGATCAAAAACCGGCAGAGCTACGTGGAAAATGATACCGACCATATGGAACTCTTTAAAAGAATCGACCGTGTGCGCCGTCTGTCGCGGACGCTGCGCACCAGTTCCTTCTGTGACCTGATGAACGGCTGCGCCAAAGTGCGGAGCCCGATTCAGAGAACGAACCTGATGATGAAGGATCCGAACTATCGAAAATGCTACCAGCTGTGGCAGTTTATCGAGAGTTACGATGAGGTGGGCTATTCCATCGAGGAACAGGATTCCGCGCTGCAGTTCGACGAAGAGTACCTGCTGCAGATGTACATCAACTTCATTACGAATTATACGGTGTTTAAGAGTATTCTGGAGTCGGATCAGCGGAATGTGACCGAGCTTGCGAAAGAAGTCCGGGAGCCGGTCAAACCGAAGTTTGTCAAAGAAATCAAAGAAGAAATCGTAGAAGACCGGGATATTCCGGAGGTCGAAATCCGCAAAGTGTTTGTGGAGAAAGTGACTGAGGCACAGCTGAAAGCGGAAGCCGATCTCGCAGAAGAGAAACAGCGGAGCCAGGATCTGGAAAACCAGCTGTCCGAGACGGAATTCCAGCTGGATTCCGCAACACAGCAGATGGATTTTCTGGAGCAGATGAGAATGCAGCTGGAGCAGGAAAAAGAAGAACTCCAGACGGCGGTGAACCAGGAAACAGAGACAAGAAAAGCGGCAGAAGAAAATGCAAAAGCGCAGATTGCCGCTCTTGAAAAAGAAAAAGAAGAAGCGCTTGCAGCGGCCGAGGTGAAAGCAAATGAGGAGCTGGAAGCACTGAGAGAAAAAGCAAGAGAAGCCATTGAAAATGCACAGCGCGAGCTGGCGGAGGCAGTGGCACAGGCAGAGAAAGAAAAAGCGAAAGCACTCGAAGAGATCCGGAAAGCAGCACAGGCCGAGATTGCGGCAGAGCAGGAAAAAGCCGCACAGCAGGTGCAGGAAGCCCGCGAGAAGGCACAGAAGCAGGTTGCAGAGGCGGAAGCGAAAGCAGCCGAAGAGACTGCAGTGGCGCAGAAAGATGCGAAAGAGCAGATTGCGGCAGCCGAAGCAAAAGCGGCGGAAGAAGTCACAGTGACGCAGAAAAACGCCGGAGAGCAGATTGCAGAGGCCGAGGCGAAAGCAGCCGAGCAGACAACAGCCGCACAGGAAGAGGCGGCAGCGCGGATCGCGGAGGCAGAAGAAAAACGCCGGATGGCGGAGAATGCCGAGCAGGCGGCAAAGCGCGAATGCGAAGAGTGGAAAGCAAGATCCGAGAAAGCGCATCAGGAAGCAAAAAAAGCAAAAGAAGAAAAAGAGAAGAAACAGAAAGCGGCGAGCGAGGCCATCGAGAAAGCTGAGGCGGAAGTAAAGCAGATTCAGAAAGAAGCACAGGAAGCCGCCGAGAATGCGAAAAAGCAGCTTGAGGCTGTTCAGAAAGAAAAGGACAAAGCACTGGCAAAAGCCGAGGCAAACAGCCTTTCCCATTACCTGGTCAATGCACTGAAAGAGCGCAGAAAAGACCGCAAAAAAGAGGATGGAGACGGCGAATGATTCAGAAAATAATTCTTCATCTGATTAACTTCATTTCCGTTGTAACCATTGCGGGAGCCGTCGTAGTGCTGTGCATCGTACTGTTCACCAAACCGGGCGAAGCGCCGAGCATCGCTGGCTATACCGTATTCCGCATCACGACAGGCAGTATGGAGCCGACGTACCCCGTTGATACGCTGATCCTCGTAAAGAAAACCGATCCGTCAGAAATCAAAGTGGGAGACGTCATATCATTCTATTCGTCCGATCCCGCACTGGACGGTGCCGTCAACACACACCGCGTCACAGAAGTGCAGGTCGATGGGACACAGCGAACATTCAAAACAAAAGGAGACGCCAATAACATCGTAGACACTTACGATACCGATGCAAATGCCGTACTTGGAAAAGTAGTTGGTTCATCCATAATTCTCGGAAAGCTCGCAAGACTGATGGCAAATCCACTCCTTTTCATTCCGGTTATCCTGGTTCCGCTGGCCGTGATGCTGGTCGGAAATACCATAAAAACCGTCAAGCTGGCAAAGCAGATTGCAGAAGATGAAGAAAAAGCGGCAATCGAGGAGGCTTTGCGTGAAATAAGAGAACATAAAAATTCTGGAGGTCAAGAATAATGGCAGGAAGTTTACAGGCAAAACACGGGGCAAAAATGCAGCTGGCCTATGATGTGCCGCCAGGACAGGAACCACAGTTCAATATGATCTGTACTTTTAATAAAGCACTGGATGAATCCGCATTTCTGGTTTCCATCCCCATGGTGGACGGCAAACTGCTGATCCCGGAGGAGACACAGAAGTTGCTGTTCCGGTACGGAGAGGGCGATGCACAGAGCCTTGTCGCCGGTTATGTAGACGATGTAGTAAAAGAAGGAATCCGCCGCTACTGGAAAGTACGCCGTGTCACGGAGCAGAGACAGTTCGTCCAGCGCCGCGATATCCGACTGAAAATCCAGCTTCCGGTAACTTACATGCAGGACACCTGGGAATTGAATTCCGATGGCCAGATTGAAAAAGAAACCGGAGAAACGATGGATATTTCCAATAACGGTATGGCGGTATGCATGAACCGCTGGTTTCAGGTCGGAGAGAGTTGTATCTTCACACTTCCCCGCCTTGGAAATGCAGGAGAAGGACAGGAATCGCGTGATGCGGTCGGTGTCATCTGCTGGATGCGGGAACTGCCGAAAGGCGGCTCATTCCGCTTCGCAGCCGGTATTCAGCTCCGCTTCTCCACCGTCGAAGAAGGACGGGAAATGCAGGATTACGTAGCTTATGTGAAACAGAGATACAAACTGTAAAAACGGCTTATGAAGAAAAAAGATACTAAAAAACAGGAAGAGAAAATTGAAAAGCTGAAACAGAAGAAAAAACGTTCCAGATTTCAAAAACGAAAAGAAAAAACGGATCAGGTCATCCGAATTGAAGAGCTGGAAAACCTGATGGCAAAATACGGGGACGATATTGACCCGGAAAAGGTTGTCAGCATGTACCGGCCGCACCGCCGCCGCCGTCAGATCGGTGCCGCACTGCTCCGGCTGGATCGCCTGCAGTTAGCACTGCTCGGCATGCTGCTGCTGGTGTGCATCCTCTTTATCACCGCATTTATGCAGGAGAAGATGGGTAACTTCACCATCAACCTGGACCGACTGGAGCTGTACCGGAAGGGAATCAGCATCGCTGACAATGGAAACTTTGACGGAGCAACCGCCCGCCTGATGGCAGCCAATGTAGAAGATGCCACCAACATTTCCATCGACGATCTGCCGGACGATCTGGATGAGCAGGAAGGCACGCACAACGGAAAGAACTATATGGCCTACACCTATTACGTGCGGAATGCGGGAAAAGAGGATTTAGGCTACGTCGCCAGCATCACACTGGATTCCTGTGCCAAAGGAGCCGAAGACGCTGTCCGCGTCGCCATATGGCGGAACGGAGAACGCGTCGTCTATGCCGAGCCGTCCAAAACCGGCGAACCGGAGAGCGGATGTACCAATTTCGTGGACAACGACATCGTCTGCCAGTATGAAGAAAAAGATTTCCTCGTAGGAAACGTCGACCGCTACACCATCGTCATCTGGATGGAGGGCGACGACCCGGAGTGCGTCGATAAAATTATCGGCGGAAGCGTGGAATTCAGCATGCACATCGACGCCGACTACGACGACGATACCAGCCTGCTGTGGAAATTCATCACCGACATCAAAGATACCCTGACAGGAAATAAACCAATCAGCGCCGCCGGAAACGACGTTCCGAATGACGCTTACTATACAGACCAGGAGATTACCTGGGAAAACAGACGAAATAAATAATTTACTTATGTTATAAACTGTGCCACAACCGCCGTTTATATAGATACCAATTAACCAAAACAGAAGCCGGCTTTTTCAAAAAAGAGGGCATGAAAATGACAGCACATACTGTGCAGTTAGATGAGATCCTCACCGGAAACGGTGAAGAAGAAAAACTCTTTCAACCGGGCCCGGTGAGAGTTTGATCTAATTATTGAAAATGCATAGCGATTTACAACAAAACCTCCAAAAGAAAGAGCCGAACTGTACAAAGGAGAGAAAGAATATGAAAGATAACAAAAGCATCAAAGCGCTGAAAAAGCAGATGGCAGCAGCAGTTGCCATGGTATGCGTTGCCGCTGTAGCGCTGGGATCAAGTACGTATGCTTGGTTTGTAAGTAATAATACGGTAAAAGCAACAACAAGTAAAATTAGTGCACAGAGTAATGCACCGTTCCTGAAAATTGATAAGACTGCGATTACAGCGGGATCTACAACATCTATTTCTTATGCAGATGAAGCAGATGTAAAGCTGTATCCTGCACAGGTTGTAAAGAATACAGATAATAAACCATTATTCAAATCTGCATACGCAAGTGCATCTACTGCGACAACAGAATTAACAAACTCTCGTTATGATGTTGGAGATGCAGCAACAGCAGTAACAGGCGAGTTCGCAATTAAGAAGAGTTTCAAAATTGGTACTGCAGATGCAAAAGCAGGATCCTTTAAAAACTTAAAAGTAGCTGGTGTTGAACTTACTTCAAAAGGTACTGATGGACTTGAAGATGCTCTTTCTGTATTAGTAGTATGTGGTGATAATTGGGCAGTTTACAAAAAAAGTGCAGATGGCACTGTATTAACAGAATACAAGGACAAAGTTTCAGCGGCAGGTAACAATACAGATGGAGTTCTTGCTGATACAATTGCAGCTAACAGTTCTGTAGATGTAGATGTTTACGTATTCTATGATGGCTCAGAGACAAATGTCTATACAGACAACTTGAATAAACTGACTGCAATCGGAGCAACCGTTACATTTACAGCAACACCTGTTAATACACAGAATCAGGAAGTAAATGCACCTAATGAAAGCAAATAATACATAAAGCAATATGTGGTTTGTTCCCCACGGTTGTGGCGTGGGGGATATTCCGAAAAGCAGGAACATAATCCTGCTTTTCGGAATATCAGCAATTTTGAGAAAAGGAGATTATGAATGAATACTAATAACACCATTTCAATGCTGAAAAAACAATTAATCGGCGCGGCAGCAGGTGCATTAACTGCTTTGGTTGCACTTTCTTCTGCTACTTATGCCTGGTATGTTGCAAATAACACAGTAAAAGCAACTACAAATACAGTAAGTGCCAAAACAAATGGATTTGTTCTGCAGATTAATGATGCTGCTTCTGGAGCTGATCATGGTAGCGGCACGAAATCATTGGAGGCATTTTCAAATGGAGGTATTCTAAGTCCGGCTTCTTCCGACGATATAACAAATTGGTATATTTGCCAAGGTATGAATGATGCAGGAAAAGTAGTTAATTATAAATCTCCTGACTTTGATACAGGGGTGGATGCAAAACCGGGACAATATACGTTAGATAAAAAATATTTTGCCTTTATCAAGAGTGACTATATCGTTTACACGATTTCGCAAACAGGTTTAGCAGACGTATATCTGGAAGATGATGGCAATGAGCCACCAATTGTGATTACTGCAAAAAATGGTAACGGAGTTTCTACATTTACAGATTCGCTTCGTGTTGCAATTACTACTGAGCCAGTAGGTACAGATGGAAAGGGAACAGGAACAGAAACGTTAAAGGTTGTTTATGCTGTAAAAGACGAAACAGGTAAAGGTAATGATTTTGCTGCAATTAATGGCTGGACGAGTATAAAGAATGATAATGGAAATCCTGTATTAGTTGCATCTTCTTACAATCATATATTTGGAACAGGTGATGGGAAATTTATAGATCAAAGTGGAAAAAACTGGGTTGCCAGCAAAAATGGCGATAATTATACAGTGCCAGATGGTTCTATGCCAATCGCCGAAAAAGTAGACTACAATGGAACAATTATTCATGTATATATTTGGATGGAAGGTACCGATGCTGATTGCATCAATGGTAAAGCAATTGAAAATGATACAACGACATATGATGTTACCGTCAAACTTGCAGGTGTAGCGACAAGCGGACAATAAAGAAAGGTCATGGCACAAGCCATGGCTTTTCTTTTATCCCAATATTTCCCCTATTGTCTACTATTTCCAATCTCATCCACACATTTTCGGTACATCTGATGAATTGCTATTTCCCCGACTTCTGGTATAGTCATGTAACTGAAAAGAGAACTTCAGAAGGGAGAAATGCAATATGCGAAAAAAGCAGGATATTATATGGGGACAAAGCACACTAATAACAAAGCATATACAAGCAAAAAAGGAATTCCTTGAACCAGAATTCCAAGTTATATTATTTCTTCAATTGTGTTGTCCAGTCTCTTGGAAAAGCTAAATGATATAGATCAATATCTTCTTTGTATTCTTCAAAAAGAGCGTCTATTCTTGGCATAAATTCAGAATTCCATTTTTCGGCAGATGGGTATAATGCTCTTACAGAAAGTATTGCACACCAGAGTCTTCGTTTTGCAGCTTCGGAGATTTGAAATCCGGAAGGCATTGCAGAGAAAATTCTAAAATAAAGTCTGCCATAATGTGCACATATATTCCGTAGATCGGTGCAACAGCGCATCCAACTGATCATATTTTTATAATCGGCACCTGCAAATGCTTTCTTATCTGCGGTTGTCAGGTCATTATAAAAATACGAAAGCATACAAATGTAAATAATTCAGATATTACCCATAACGGAAACTGACCATCGTAATTATCTATATGGTGCTTTACAAACAGAACTTTCTTGTTGTTTTCAATTTCACGGTCAATGTTCTGTTTAAATTTATCAGTATTATGTTTTGAATTGAATGAAGAGGCATCCAAATATCCAAGAGAACCATATTTTTCTGAGTGAAAATGTGCAAGTCTCGTGCGAAAGCGTACTTCAATAACTTCAATGGCAGAGAATAATAAATTGCGGAGCTTTCGGTCAAATTCATAAATTCGATATACTCTTTCAAATGAAAGATTGTCCATATAGGTTCCATCAAAATTTTTAAATGGTAAAAAATAGGCAGACAATCTGTAATAACCGATGTTGACTAAAACATCTCTGCAAAAGGAACATCGTCTATAATACATCCCTTTTCACGCAACTTATTTATTTGTTTCTCGTAGGACAGGTGTGGTTTTACTTCATTCATAAAATATCTCCGTATAAAAAAATGTCTCCCCTGGGGCACATCGTTGAGAGGTGCGGGGAGTCCTGTTAGAACTATTATATGTATAACAGATAAAAAAATCAATGTGCAAAATAGCCAAAATTTATCCTAATCCCTCCGTAAGGGGTCAGTCTCCCCTCACGGAACGTAGCTGGAAAAACTGCATAAAACAAATTAGATTTATGTTGTAAAAAGAATCTCCCCAGGCGGTTGTGGCGTCTGTGGTTTCCTTTTTCCTAGATTGTTATTGCCAGATACCATTAAATTTTTTTACTCTGATTTCCCACCTATTGTCTACTATCCCCAATCTCCTCTACGCATTTTCGATACATCTGATGAATTGCTATTCACCGACTTCTGGTATAGTCATGTAACTGAAAAGAGAATTTCAGAAGGGAGAAAGCAATATGCGAAAAAACAGGATATTATATGGGAGCAAAGTACACTTTGGGAGTCGGTAGAGAAATGGGTGACAAAGTATTTGAATAGGTACCACACACTTTTTTATTGACGGATACAAAAAAATAAAGATATAATTCTTGCTATAGAAGATTAACGAGGAGAAGTTGTATGAGTCAGGACATTATTAATAATCGTTTTTTGGAAGAGTCGGTATTTGCTATTGCCGATGGATACTGCGTGATCAATCTCACAAAGAATATCGTACGTGGTTCCATGTATCAGGTAGTTAATGGAAAAAAATATAATCTGAATGAACAATTAGGTTTACCGGAAAATTCAAGCTTACAGAGTCTGGTGGATGCATGGGCATTGACCATACCTGAAGAAGGTCTTCAAGATTTTCTGCACGAGTTTGACAGAGAACGACTTTTAAAGCATTTTGCAAATGGCGAACGTCATATATCGTTCCGATACTGGACCAGGACTGCTACTTTTGAGCCTATGCTTGCAGAAGATCACATGGCTCTGTATCGGGAAGAGGAAACTGGAGATGTCATTGCAGTTAATTATGTTCTTGACCGTACAGAACATTACCGCTTAGAGGAAAAAGAGCGGGCACTGGAAAAATCAAACAGAGAGTATGCGAAGCTTTTGGCAGAAGAGAAAAAGCATACGGCTATGATCGAGGAATTGACAAAGAAACTGCAAAGTCAGCTGGAGTTATTTACTGTATCCATCCCTGGCGGCGTCAAAATCAGTAATGATGACCCGGAATATTCCTTTAAATATGTTTCAGAACAATTTGCAAATATGCTCGGTTACGCAACACCAAAGGAACTGTTGGACGCTTCTGGCGGTAATATTATCGGTCTTGCTCATCCGGATGACGTGAAGGTCGGACTTGCAGATGCATTAAATCAATATACGCATTCTGATCATTATGCTACTATTTACCGGATACGCTGTAAGGACGGCACATACAAATACATCGAGGATCGTGGACAGAAAGTAATAAAGGAAGACGGAACCATTGAACATTGGAATCTCATGTTGGATAAAAATGACTTCATGCACAAATCAATTGCATTGGAAAGTGAAAAGAAAGCAAATAAAAGCAAGTCTGATTTTCTCTCCAGGATGTCTCATGATATGAGAACCCCGCTGAATGGTATTATCGGATTGCTGAAGATTGCTGAGAAGCATTTTGATGACAAGAAATTGGTTCTGGAAAATTTCAGAAAAATGCAGGTAGCTGCAGACTACCTATTGTCTCTGATTAACGATATCCTTCAGATGAGCAAAATTGAAGATGGAAATGTACCTCTGACGCAGGAGATTATCAACTTTGACGATTTAAGTCAGGATGTTCTGACTATCATAGAACAGCGGGCAAAAGACAGAGGTATTCAAATGCAGTTCCGTTCAAAAAAAGAAGGGATTCGATATCCTTTTATTTATGGAAGTCCGGTGCATTTGAGACAAATTTTTCTTAATATTTATGGAAATTGCATTAAGTATAACCGAATTGGCGGAAAGATAACAACTGTGTTAGATTATGCAGAAGCTGTTGACGGAATTACGACATATGAGTGGACAATTACTGATACTGGCATTGGTATGAGCAGGGAATACCAGGAGCATATATTTGATCCGTTTTCGCAGGAAAGAGAGGATGCAAGAAGTACACAGCAGGGAATTGGACTGGGAATGGCGATTGTAAAAGGTCTGATTGAAAAGATGGGTGGAACTATTGAAGTTAAAAGCGAAGAAGGCGTTGGCTCAACCTTTATCATCAGGATTCCGTTTAAGCTTGCTCCTGTACCAGATACAGTAAAGAAAACAGAGGCACAGATGGATATCAGCGGATTAAACTTATTGCTGGTGGAGGACAATGAACTGAATGCAGAAATTGCGGAAACGCTGTTGTCTGATGAAGGTGCAAATATGACAGTTGCAAATGATGGCTTGCAGGCGGTCAGAATATTTCAGGAGAAACCGGAAGGTTATTTTGACGCAATTCTGATGGATATCATGATGCCTGTAATGGATGGGCTTACTGCGACAAAAACAATCCGGTCACTGAAACATCAAGATGCTGATACAATCCCGATTATTGCCATGACAGCAAATGCATTCAGAGAAGATAAAGAAAAGTGTCTGGCAGCAGGAATGAATGCTCACTTGGCAAAGCCTGTAAAAATTGAAAACGTAAAGAGAATTTTGTGTGAATATTGTGTGTAGTGGTTGCAACTTCTCAAATCCGTACGCCCATTTTTCACGTTCTGTAGGATATTATAACGTAAATGTAAAACTGGCAGGTATTTCTGCTGAATAAGACTGCAAATGCGAATTGAAAGGTCATGGTTTCCAAGCCATGGCTTTTCTTTTATCCTAATTTTTCCTATTGTCTACTATCCCCAATCTCCTTCACGTATTTTCGGTACATCTGATGAATTGCTATTTCCCCGACTTCTGGTATAGTCATGTAACTGAAAAGAATACAACATTTCCGGCGTTTTGCATATCCTCTACATTTTTCAGCTGGTACTCAACTTATATTTTTTTGCAGCACCTCTTCCGATAATATCAATCAATCCATTTTCATTCATCTGACGGGCAAGCAGATAGGCTCTTGTCTTTTTAATATTCAAGAGCTCCTGTAGATCTTCTTCTGTCATTTCGCCATACTCATTCAAATAATCTATTACCATTTTCATTTGAGGAGTGATCGTCACGGGTGTTTTTTCAGATGTTTCTGGTACATGTTCTGTAATGGCACTGTGGGCATTCATGTTAGGCAATATCAGTTTGAAGGTATTTGCTGTAACCTCAATGCGTGGTTGCACAGCACAGTTTTTGTAAAGCGCATAGATTTTGCGGATACCAGTACCGTATGACTCGATCAGCCTTAAACGATGGAAGATTTCAGCCAACTTGCGATTGCGTGGCTGTGAAATGCCATTACGGATATCATCCGCAGAAAGTCCCGGAAGTAAACCGCCAATTGAAATAAATTCTATGCAAAAATCATTGACGTTGATGATGATGCTTCCGCTGTAGCTATAATCACGATGTACAATTGCATTGAGCAATGCTTCACGCAAAGCGGCTTCCGGGTAATCAGAAGTCTCAACTCTTTCCAGCCCCTTGAATGTGGCGGCAGTGCGATTGCATAGCGTCAGATATGCATAGCTGTCATCCAGCTGTTTGAAAATAGAACCGCAAAACTCCTTTGCATCTTTAAAAGTAATATTCGCTTCATCACCAAACACGGCAATTTTTATAGTATGTTGGCACTGATCTGACAGGAGCATGGCTAAGTTAGTATACTGATCGTCGTCGATATTACGCAATCCGAGTGCAATATATTTTTCTTCGGAGAAATCCACTTTATATCGCGCGAAGGTACGTTCTGCTTCCTCAAAGGACAGCTCCTGTACAACGGTACGCATTTCCTCAAAAACATCACCATCTGAATCTTTGATCATTCTGCGAATCTGTTCTGGAGATGCCTGCACACTAGATGCACCCTGGCGAACATAAACACCGTTCGACTTCATCCCCTTGGACTTCAAATAATAAGGCTTGTAACTTCCTTCTCCAACTTCAATTCGGATAACTTTATTATTTTCCAGAACATACCGCACAAACATGGTTACATCCGGTGCAATAGCATCACGAATGCCATTGGTCAGGCGAGTGTAAGTATCATCTACATTATGAATGCCGGTCACATTACCGTTATCATCAATGCCAATGTAGATAACACCACCGTTCGTATTCGCAAATGCTATAACTTCCTTATAGATGTCATCGACCATTTGCGATTTATATTCAATACGTTCGCTTTCATATTGCATACATCATCCCTCCTCGTAACAGTTTATCTAATGACATCTTATATTATACTTTCTTTTTTCACTTTTTTCAATACAGAATAGTGAAAGTTCACTTTGTTCACTGACTAAATGTGAAAATTCATAACTTTTAAAACAGGAACGCGGACTCTTCTATTGAAACTCCATGACAATGCAGGCTGGCATACGTAAACGACACTGTTTAAAAGATATAAAAACCTTCTACACCAGCCTCATCGGCAAATAAATCGTCTTCGTTTAAGAAATAATCCATGTCCAGAAGTTCATCGTCGTTCATGTTGCGAATGTCCTTATAGCAATCCCCGAAAATAATGCAAAAAATTCAGCACCGCAGAGCGTGAATTACTGCGTCACAGATTTTCGTCGTACCCCGGTACGCCTTCAAATCTGTTCCTTGCAATTCGCGCTCTGCA
>NZ_CDRRUH010000014.1:0-57207 GCF_977045365.1 Fusicatenibacter sp. | reverse complement strand
ACCCCTTGAAGACGACGAGGTAGATAGGGCAGGGGTGGAAGTGCCGTAAGGCATGGAGCTGACTGTTACTAATCGGTCGAGGGCTTGACCTAATTGGTTGTGTTCACAGAGATGGAATGATAGATGTAAAGTGTATGCGGTTTTGAAGGTATATCGGAAAGCCATCAGAGAAATCTGGTGGTTTTTTATGTTATTTTTTGAAAAAGTATTGTTTTTCGAAAAAGATTGTGCTATAGTAACGATTGTCAGGAAAAAGTTCCTGCGGTATTCCTCGATAGCTCAATGGTAGAGCATTCGGCTGTTAACCGAAGGGTTGTTGGTTCGAGCCCAACTCGGGGAGCTAAAAGAAAAAAGCGATACAGAAGTGAGAAATCATGACTGTATCGCTTTTTTGCTGCCTGAAAACAAAAACAGAAAAATAATTTTCAAAATTGTAACCTTTTCCGAAGCTGGTTTGTATTATTGGTGAAGGGACCTTAAAGAAAAACAAATGCAGGAGCGCTCATGAGAAAACCAGTACAGGAGCTGATGGAATGTTACCAGGATCAGAAACTGGATATCACAGACAAATTTGTTGATGGCGTATGCTACACTAAAATTGAGGGAAAAGATAAAACTTTGTATCTGACCGTCAAGTACGACAATGGCTACGCCGTATCCGAGAACAAATACATCAGTCCGGATGAATTCAATATGACAAATGACTAACAAACATAGAAGCGAAAGCCGCCGTACAGCCTTAGGTACGGCGGCTTTTCAAATCTAACATTTTGACGGTTTTCCATAACATTTCTTCCTGTTCATTGCAGAAAGGTTTCGTTATAATAGAATCAGACAGATCACGGAGTATGCGCAGGGTCAGGAGTCGTATCCCGGCGGAATTTTTTCCGATAGGCGCTTGGTGTCATGCCCTGCTTCTGGCGGAAGGCTTTGGTGAAAACTTCGGTATTCCGGTAACCGCAGGAAAAAGCGACTGTTTCGATGGAGAGATCCGTATACGACAGAAGCTCGAGCGCACGCGTGATCCGGCAGGAAGAAAGATAATCCTGCGGTGAGGTATGGAGATATTTCTGAAACAGGGTATAGAGATAACTCCGATTGATGCAGA
This sequence comes from Fusicatenibacter sp., assembly GCF_977045365.1. Lineage (NCBI taxonomy): Bacteria > Bacillati > Bacillota > Clostridia > Lachnospirales > Lachnospiraceae > Fusicatenibacter > Fusicatenibacter sp. Next base: position 56,099 of record NZ_CDRRUH010000014.1, on the reverse strand, counting down.
CATATCTGGCAATGTCCGAGACAAGAATTTCATTGGAATAATTGTTCCGGATAAACTCGACCGCTTTTTCCACGTAAAGATTGCCGCTTTCCAGTGCAGAGGGATCGGCAAGCGTGATTTCGCGGGAGAGGATCGAGAAAAACTGGTACAGGCAGCCTTCGAGAAGATACTGGTCGGAGGTGTCATACGTATTATGCTTCTGCATCTGGAACAAAAGCGACTGCAGTTCACCGGAAAAGCTGCACTGATAGACCGGGTGCTCTTCAGAAAGACCGAGTTCCTGCACATAAGAAGCGGCCTTTTCTCCGTCAAATCCGATCCAGAGATACGTCCAGGGATCCTCCGCGTCGGCCTCATAGTAGGTGCGGACATTCGGCATCAGGAAAAATCCCTGACCGGCGGTTAAGCGGTAAGTACGGTTTCCGATGGTAAAGGTGCCTTTCCCTGAAATAATGTAGTGGATTACATAATTGGGGCGGACGGCAGGGCCGTAGCTGTGCAGCGGCTGGCAGGCTTCATAGCCGCAGAAACAGAGATAAAGATCCGAAAATTTATGTTTTGGGACAGGAAGCGTCCAGGAAGTTTCCATAAGAATACCTCACAAAAAAGAATCATGATAAATATTATACCGTGTTTTTCTGTGCATCGCAAGTATGGCGAAATGCGGGAAGATAAAGGAGAAGAAAAGCCATGGCAATCAAAGTAAGTGAAAATGGACGGTTATTTACCCTCCAGACAAAAGACAGCAGTTACCAGATGTTTGCAGATGACAAAAATGTGCTTCTGCACCTCTACTACGGAGAAAAAATCGGCGAAGAAAATCTTTCCAGTCTGATTTTCAACACGGATATGGGATTTGCAGGAAACCCGGAGGAGGCAGGAAGCGACCGTACGTATTCACTGGACACACTGCCGCAGGAAGTACCTTCGAGCGGAGTCGGCGATTACCGTGATGATATGGTTCGGATTCGTCAGGTGGATGGAAGCTGTGCGGCAGATTTCCGTTTCGATTCTTATGAAATCCTCGATCATTCCTATGCGGTTCCGGGTATGCCGGCACTGTACGATACAGAGGAAGAAAAAGGAGAAACGCTTGTCATCACGATGAAAGAGAAAGCTTCCGGTGTTGTACTGAAATTGTTCTACGGAGTATTTGAAAACGAAAACGTGATTACGAGAGCAGCAAGACTGGAAAACCACGGAGAGACGGCAATCGAGCTGGAAAAAATGCTGTCTTTCAGCATGGATCTGATGTATGAAAATTATGAGATGATCTATTTCTCCGGCCGTCATGCGATGGAGCGCACAGCAGAGCGGATTCCGGTGCAGCACGCAAAAGTCGAGATCGGCAGCATCCGCGGCACGTCGAGCCATCATTACAATCCGGCCGTGATCCTCTGCGAGGAGGGGGCTGACGAGACACACGGTTCCTGCATCGGCGCATGCCTTGTTTACAGCGGAAACTTTGTTGTAGCGGCACAGAAGGACCAGAAAAATCAGACCCGTTTCCAGATGGGTATTCACCCGGCAAACTTCTGTTTCCACCTGGAAAAAGGAGAAGTGTTCGATACCCCGCAGGCGATCCTGAGCTACTCCGGAAGCGGACTTGCCAAACTGTCACAGCAGTATCATGAGATCATCCGCGAGCATATCTGCCGCGGTGCGTATAAACATGCCGAACGCCCGATCCTGATCAACAACTGGGAGGCAACGTATTTTGATTTTAATGAAGAGAAAATTCTGAAAATCGCAGAGCAGGCGCAGAAACTCGGCATCGAAATGCTGGTGCTTGATGATGGCTGGTTTGGAAAACGAGATGATGACAACAGCGGTCTTGGCGACTGGTTTGTCAACGAGAAGAAGATGAACGGGTCCATGGCACAGCTTGCAGAAAAAATCCACAAGATGGGCATGAAATTCGGTCTCTGGTTCGAGCCGGAGATGATTTCCGAGGACAGTGATCTCTACCGTGCACATCCGGACTGGGCATTTGCAGTTCCGGGACGTGTGCCAAACCATGGAAGAAATCAGCTTGTACTGGATATGACGCGTGACGATGTGCGGGAGTATCTGCTGGAGCGTTTGACGACCATCGTCCACGATGCAGAAATTGATTATGTGAAATGGGATATGAACCGCAGTATCTGCGACATTTACAGCCATGTGGCAGCCCAGAACAGAAACGGAGAGCTGTATCACCGCTATGTGCTCGGTGTTTATGATCTGCTCGAGCGTTTCCTTGCCGCGTGCCCGGATCTGCTGCTCGAGGGCTGCAGCGGAGGCGGCGGAAGATTTGATGCCGGTATGATGTATTATTCCCCGCAGATCTGGTGCAGTGACAACACGGATGCTGTCAATCGTCTGTCGATCCAGTATGGAAGTTCCTTCTTTTATCCGATCAGCACGGTTGGATCCCACGTTTCGGTATGCCCGAACCATCAGACCGGCCGCGTAACTCCATTCAAGACAAGAGGTGATGTAGCTCTTGCAGGAAGCTTCGGCTATGAGATGGACCTGAACAAGATTTCGGATGAAGAGAAAGAGATGGTAAAAGAGCAGGTTGCTGCGATGCATGAATATTACGATCTGACACACGAAGGCCTGTATTACCGTCTGACCGAGCTGAAAAAACAGGATTTCATGGCATGGGAGTTTGTGGCAAAGGATCAGAGCCGTGCACTGCTTACACTGGTAAAGACGGATGCAGAAGGAAATCCGCTTCCGGTTCACACAAAAGTGTGCGGACTTGCAGAGAACAAGCTGTATCGCTGCAGTCTGGACGGTGAAATCCGCTCGGGCCGTACCTGGAACCGTGCGGGTCTGACCCTGCATCAGGTGCTGAAAGAGTATGAGAGTATCCGCGTGGAGTTTACAGAAGCAGAATAAAGAAGAAATACAAAAAGGGGATCAGCTGTTCTGGTCCCCTTTTACTGTGCCGCGATATTGCCAAAAAATTTGAAAAAAGAAAAATCCCGGAAACCATCTGTTTCCGGGAAAATAGAGGCGTCGACCGGATTTGAACCGGTGGATACTGGTGTTGCAGACCATTGCCTTACCACTTGGCTACGACGCCATATGACTCCGACGGGAATCGAACCCGTGTTACCGCCGTGAAAGGGCGATGTCTTAACCGCTTGACCACGGAGCCGAAGTTTTTGTTGTCTGCCGTGATTTTTGCTCAGCGACAAGTAGTATATTATCATAAGAAAACGAGTTTGGCAAGTGTTTTTTGAAAAAAGTTTTAAAAATTTTAAAATAATTTTATGAGGGGAGGCGTTGCGAAGCAGAAGGAATATAGATATAATGATGGAAACTGGAAAAACAGGGAAATCCAACCGTATGAGACAGGAGGCATCGTACATGGCAGCGAAAGAACAGTTAACCGCAATGGAAATGATCTGGGGGTTTATGAGTGGGACGACAGGACATATGGGAAAGACGGACTTTGCGCCGCAGAAGGAAGCGTTCGGGGATTTTGCATCTCCGGAAACGTATTTTCCGCGCGTGGTGCCGGAGAGCGAGAGCATCTCATCGGAAAAGCTGACGCAGATGCTTCGTGAGCTCGCCGCTGCGCGCCATACGGACATGCATCATCTGCTGGTCCTGCGGAACGGACATGTCATCTGCGAATGCAATTTCGCCCCATACCGCAGCGGCATCTGGCATGCGACGTATTCTATGTGTAAGAGCATCACTGGCATGGCGGCTGGTTTTCTGATCAGTGAAGGAAAACTTTCCCTGGACGAGAACGTCTATGATATTTTTGAAAAACGAAACGGTCTGCTGCAGAAGATCCTGCGCCCGAATCTGACCGTGAAGCATCTTCTGACGATGAAGAGCGGCGTACAGTTCAACGAGATGGGCGTTGTTTCCGGCAACGACTGGGTGGACAGCTTCTTAAATGCGCCGGTCAAGGGAACGCCGGGCGAAGCGTTTGAGTACAACAGTATGAACACGTATCTGCTGTCTGCAATCATACAGGAGCGCACCGGCATGAAAATGGTAGATTACCTGCGGCCGCGTCTGTTTGAGCCTCTCGGCATCCGGAAAGTTTTCTGGGAGAGCTGCCCGGCAGGGATTACGAAAGGCGGCTGGGGCCTCTTCCTGTGCCCGGAGGACGCGGCCAAGCTCGGGGTGATGTACGTGAACGGCGGAAAATTCGAAGGAAAACAGATCGTCCCGGCGGAATGGGTCGCAGCGTCCACCTCCGTTCATGCGACACCGCCGGAAAAGATGGGAAAATATGGCTATGGTTACCAGGTCTGGATGGAGGAGCGGCCGGGCAGCTTTGCGTTCAATGGCATGCTGGGGCAGAACGTGCTCGGTTACCCGGATACCGGCGTGGTGATTGTGACGAATGCGGGCAGCAACGAGCTGTTCCAGACGTGTGAGATGCTCGACATTGTGCGGAAGTATTTCGGCGCGGAATTTGGTGCAGAGTTAAAATCCGGCGAGGCGGAAAGCCCGATGGCATATCAGAAGCTGGTGCAGACCTGCCGTGATCTGGAGGGCGCGAAAGAGACACCGGGAAGAATCCTGCGCGGCGGCTGGAAGCGGAGAACACCGGGGCCGCGGAACAGCGGAACACCGCGTCAGATCGACATGGCGCAGCTTCTGCACGGAAAAGAATATAAAATGGAAGACACGCATGTCGGCATGTTTCCGCTGACGCTGCAGGTCTTCCACAACAACTTTTCCGACGGCATCCGCCGCATCGGTTTCTTCTATGAAAAAGGCCGTTTCTTTGTAGCGCTGACCGAGGGAGAAAAAACACAGCGCATTGAGATCGGTCTTACGGGGTCCAAAGTTGTAGAATGGGTGGAAAACGAGGAATCGTATCTGCTCGGAACGACGGGACAGTTTGCGGAGAATGAAGACGGCGAACTGGTGCTGAAGCTTGAGTTTGCATTTCTGGAAGAGGCCGCAAGACGGAGGGTCAAAATCATTTTCCAGCGTGATTTCGAGCGGATCAGACTGGAGTGGAATGAGACGCCGGGCAAGGATCTGATTATCGAGGGCCTTGAATCCCTCGTGACGGATGTGGCGATCGCACCGCTTCTGCCGTCGCGGTTCCGCGAGCGGAGCCTTGACATGATCCATCTGCTGATGGCACAGACCATTGAGCCAATGGTAGAGGCACACCGCGTGCGGCCGGGGGAAGAAACGGAGACAGAAGAAGCGGCAGCGGAAGCTGAATCGGCCGCGGCAGTGGAAAATGCGGAAAACGCAGAAGAAACGGTGTAAAAACAGAAAAAATCAGAAGAGAAATGTGGATAAAAAAGGGAATGGAGCTGCCGGATGCGCAGTTCCATTCCCTTTTAAAAATACAGATTACAGATTCAAAGCCATATCGCCGGATTTGATCAGGTTTGCCTTGCGGAATACCTCTGAGAAGAACAAGGTGATCACAGCCGGAAGCACGAAGTGGAGCAGAATGATTTTGATGATGACGAGCTTCGGATCATCGTAAGCGATCATCGTCTGATACGTTGTGATCTGTCCGACAAGACCTGCGGAACCCATGCCGCTTCCCGTTGCATTATTCTGCATATTGGCGAGGATTGTGGAGACGGGTCCTAAAATCGCACTCGAGAAGATGACGGGCAGCCAGATCAGTGGATGACGCATGATGTTCGGCACCTGGAGCATCGAGGTTCCAAGACCCTGTGCGACAAGGCCGCCGAATTTGTTTTCCCGATAACTTGCAACCGCGAATCCGACCATGTTGCAGCAGCAGCCGATCGTTGCGGCACCGGCGGCAAGACCGGAAAGATTCAGAATGATGCCGAGTGCAGCGGAGCTGATCGGCAGTGTCAGAACCATACCCATGACGACCGAAACAACGATGCCCATGATGAACGGCCGCTGTTCCGTTGCCCAGTTGATGATGCTTCCAAGGCCTGTCATCATCTGGGAGATCGGCGGTCCGACGAGCAGTCCGACAACGGAACCGGCTCCGATGGTGATGACCGGTGTCACGATGATATCAACCTTGGTCTTGCCGGAAACCAGATGGCCGCAGGTGATGCCTGCGAAAGCTGCGATGAAAGCGCCGAGCGGTTCGCCAGGTCCTGCCAGAACGGCATTTCCGTCCACAAAGAATGTGCCGCCGGTGATCTTGCCGGCATAACCGCCGACCATGGCGGCGACGGCTGCAGAAACCGTGACAAGCGGGCTTTCCCCATATTTCACTGCCACGCCGACACCGATACCGGCACTTGTCAGGGCTGCGGCAGCTTTTCCAAGCAGATAGATCACATTTCCGGTCGAACCGCCGATCAGAAGACCGATCTGCTGAATCATTGTACCGATAATCAGGGTTGCAAAAAGACCCTGCGTCATGCCGCCGAAGCCATCAATGAAGATGTGCGAGGCGACTTTTTTGATTGTTCGCATATGGATTCCTCCTCATGTATGTGGTGTGTTACTGTATTCACAAGTGACTTGTCAGTCGACTTTTAGTCTATCATAAGATGGGGGCGGGTGCAATCCTTTTCCGGGGGCATAAGTTGACAAAAGAAAGGGGCACGCTTATAATTGAGACAAATTCAGAGCGCTTCCGGAAAACAGCGCAGACAGTAAAAAAGTGATAAAGGAGACGCATGGGAAAACAGAAAAAGAAACAGAAAAAACGCGGCAATCCGCTTTGGACTCTGGTATTTTTAGCGGCACTTGCTGTTTTCTGCTTTTCCGGGTACAAGCTGATCGGCATTTACCTGGATTACAAGACCGGCACGGATGAATACCGGGATCTGCAGCAGTATACGACGGAAATTACAAAAACACCGGAGACACCGGCAACGACGAAAACAGAGGAGCCGCAGGCGGAATCCGAACCGGCGGAGCCTTCCGAACCGGAGCCGGAACCACTGTCGTATCCGACAGAACCGCCGCTTGCCGTTGATTTTGAATCCTTAAAAGCGATTAACCCGGATGTGAAGGGATGGCTTTATATCGAAGCTCTCGACATCAGTTACCCGGTCGTACAGGGGCCGGACAACGATGCGTATCTTCATACGACGTATGAGGGAACGAGCAACTTTGCGGGTTCCATTTTCCTCGATTACCAGAATCAGGGTGATTTCAGTGATGGAAACACAATCGTTTACGGTCATAATATGAAGAATCTCTCCATGTTCGGAAAATTGAAACAGATGAAGGAGCAGGAAAAATATAGGGACAGCGTCTATTTCTGGATGCTGACGCCGGAATCAAACGATGTGTACCAGATTTTTTCTGCCTTTTATACGGAGGCAGACAGTGATGTCTACACGCTGTATTCCGGCGGGGGTGAAGCGTTTGTACAGTATCTGAATACCATGGCGGCGCGGTCAGAGATCCCGGTGGAGCAGCCGGAGATGGATGAAAACAGCCATATTATTGTGCTGTCCACCTGTGCGGCGAGCGATACGACTGGACGGTTCGTCGTTCTGGGCGTGCGGCGGAACCGGTAATGATTGGTCAGGAGGAGGAATGACAGATGGAAGAGGAAAGAAAAATCGAAGAACTGCAGAGATTGATTGATACGCATGAAAATATCGTATTCTTCGGCGGCGCGGGCGTGTCCACGGAGAGCGGGATTCCGGATTTCCGGAGCGTGGATGGCCTTTATCATCAGAAGTATGACGTTCCGCCGGAGACAATTTTAAGCCACAGCTATTTCCTGCGGTACCCGGAAAAGTTTTATGCTTTTTACCGCGACAAAATGCTTCCGGTCGGCGCGAAACCGAACGCGGCGCATAAGAAACTTGCAGAGCTGGAAGCGGCGGGAAAATTAAAAGCGGTTGTGACGCAGAACATTGACGGACTGCATCAGGCGGCGGGAAGTAAAGTAGTGTATGAACTGCACGGAAGCATACACCGCAATTACTGCATGAAATGCGGGGCAGCCTGCGATACAGAGCTGGTGAGAAAGAGCAGCGGCGTTCCAAGATGTGAAAAATGCGGCGGCATGATCAAGCCGGATGTCGTTCTCTACGAGGAGAGCCTGAACGAGAAAGTGCTCGACGGAGCGATCCGCTCGATTGCGGCGGCAGATCTTCTGATTGTCGGCGGAACGTCACTTGCGGTTTATCCGGCGGCAGGCCTTCTCCAGTATTTTGAGGGCGATGCGTTGGTTCTCATCAACAAGGGCGCAACGCCGATGGATAAAAACGCGGATCTTCTGATCCAGCAGCCGATCGGGCAGGTGCTCGGCAGCATCAAAGTAAGATAGATTTTAATTAGAAAATATAAGGCGGAAAAAACATGGCAGAACATTACGAAGTAGGCGATATTGTAAAACTGAAAAAGCCGCATCCGTGCGGTAGCAGCGAGTGGGAAATCCTGCGTGTCGGCGCAGATTTCCGTCTCAAATGCACCGGCTGCGGCCACCAGATCATGGTAGCACGCAGGCTGGTCGAGAAAAACACCCGCGGATTACGAAAAAAAGATGCGTAATATCGTGAAAAAAACAAGAAAACACGCGAAAAAGGGCTTGCTATAAGCCCTTTTTTATGTTAGAATAACAAATTGTGACGTATAAAAATAATTCCTTGCTCCCCATAATGAAAATGGGGTGCCAAAAAGTCCAAAAGGAGGTAAAGCATGAACAAGTATGAATTAGCACTGGTTGTGAATGCAAAACTTGAAGAAGAGGAACGCGCAGCTGTAGTTGAGAAAGCCAAAGGTTATGTAACCCGTTACGGCGGAACAGTTGGCGAAGTAGAAGAGTGGGGCAAAAAACGCCTTGCATACGAAATTCAGCATATGCGTGAAGCATATTACTACTTTATTCAGTTTGAAGCAGACGCAACAGCTCCGGCAGAGATCGAGAGCCATATGCGTATTATGGATAACGTACTGAGATACTTAGTCGTTAAAAAGGAAGCTTAAGAGGTAAGCGAATGAATAAAGTTATATTGATGGGAAGATTGACCCGAGATCCCGACGTCAGATACTCTGCCGGAGAGAATTCCACAGCGGTAGCCCGTTATACACTGGCTGTTGACCGCAGATTCCGCAGGGACGGCGATTCCGCAACCGCAGACTTTATCGGATGCGTTGCTTTCGGCCGCCAGGCAGAATTTGCAGAGAAATACCTGCGTCAGGGAACGAAGATCGCCATCACCGGCCGCATTCAGACCGGAAGCTACACCAACCGTGAAGGCCAGAAGGTCTACACGACAGACGTAGTTGTAGAAGAGCAGGAGTTTGCAGAAAGCAAAAATGCAGGCGGAAACAACGGAGGATACTCCGCACCGCAGCATAACAATCCGGCTCCGTCCGCGAATACATCTGACCTGGGCAGCGCCGATGGTTTTATGAATATTCCCGATGGCATTGACGAAGAATTGCCATTTAATTGATAGAAAAGGAGAGATTGATCATGGCTTATAATAATAGTGAAAGACCAGCTTCCAGAAGACCGGCCCGCAGAAGAAGAAAAGTTTGTGTTTTCTGTGGTGGAGAAGAGATCAGCTACAAGGATGCAGCTAAACTGAAAAAATATGTATCCGAGCGTGGTAAAATCCTGCCGAGACGTGTAACTGGAACCTGCGCAAAACATCAGAGAGCAGTAACAGTAGCCGTTAAGAGAGCAAGACATATGGCTATTATGCCGTACGTAGATGATTGATTCTGACTTGCGCTAAGCACTGTCCGAACGTTCATTTTGAATCGGTAAATAAATGGAGGTATCTGCCCGAAAAGGGCGGGTACCTTTTTTGTATCCAGAAGTATCTTGTTGCCAAAGTACAGGTCAAAGTGGTATAATCGGAAAGACAGGAGCGAAATACAACACGCAACGTTGGAAAGGTGTTAGGAAATGAAAAGCAAAATGAAGTTGAGCGGCCAATTGCGGAGCTATCTTCGATGGCCGCTGATTTTGTCCATCCTGATGCTTGTGATGAATATCGGCATGTATTTTGTGGATGTGATGGCAGGAATGTGGTTCACGCTGTTTTTTGCAGTCTATGTGATCGCAGCCGCAGTTCTCTATTACAGACAGCGTCCGCAGGTGATCAACGAGCTGATTACCTTTGCGACCGAATACGGCCAGGTTCAGAAGCATCTGATCCAGGAACTGGCGCTGCCCTATGCCGTTATGGATTCGCAGGGAAAACTTCTCTGGGTCAACAAAGAGTTTACAAAAATCACAGGGAAGGATACACAGTATCATAAATGTATCGCCACCATTTTTCCGGAGCTGACGGTCGAGCGGCTGCCGAAAAATGAGGAGGAGACCGACATCAACGTGGCTTACGGCGAAAAGAATTTCCGTGCCCATGTAAAAAGCGTCTGCATCGACGAGCTGATCCAGAATTCGGAGATGATCAACACAGATATCAAAGGCTATTTTATTCAGGCACTGTATCTGTTCGATGAGACGGAGCTCCGCGAGTATATGCGGAAATTCGAGGACGAAACGATGGTCACCGGTCTTCTGTATCTGGACAACTACGACGAGGCGCTGGAGAGCGTCGAGGAGGTCCGCCGTTCCCTTCTGACCGCATTGGTCGAGCGAAAGATCAACAAATATTTCAACGATCTCGATGGACTGGTGAAGCGGTATGAGAACGACAAATACATCGTGGTCATGCGCCGGAGTTCGTTAAATGAACTGAAAGAGAAAAAGTTCGATATCCTCGAGGACGTCAAGACCATCAACATCGGAAACGAGATGGCGGTCACAATCAGTATGGGTATCGGAGCAGATGCTGGATCGTTTGCGAAAAACTCCGAGTATGCGAAAATCGCGATCGACCTGGCTCTTGGCCGGGGCGGCGATCAGGTCGTTTTAAAGGACGGTTCGAAGATTCAGTATTTCGGCGGAAAAACGCAGGCTGTGGAAAAGAATACGAGAGTCAAAGCCCGCGTCAAGGCGCACGCGCTGAAAGAGTTTATGAACACGAAAGAGAAGGTCGTTGTCATGGGACACCGCCTGCCGGATGCCGATTCGTTCGGTGCGGCCATCGGTATCTACCGTGCGGCGAAAACGCTGAATAAAAAAGCGTACATCGTCATCGACAACCCGACCAGCTCGATCATTCCGCTGATGAATACGTTCAGCGACAACCAGGATTATGAGGCGGACATGTTTGTCAACAACCATGAGGCGAAAGAGATCATGGACGACAACACGCTGCTCGTTGTGGTCGATACGAACAAGCCGAGCATCACACAGTGTGAGGATCTGCTGTACATGGCGAAAATGATCGTCGTGCTGGATCATCACCGGCAGGGAAGCGATACGATCCGCAACTCGGTGCTTTCCTATATTGAGCCGTATGCATCATCCGCGAGCGAGATGGTTGCCGAGATTCTCCAGTATTTTACCGAGGGAATCCGCATCCGGAACGTGGAGGCGGACAGCATCTATGCCGGCATCATGATCGATACCGACAACTTTATGCAGAAAACAGGTGTCCGCACGTTCGAGGCGGCAGCGTTCCTGCGCCGCTGCGGTGCGGATGTGACGCGTGTGCGCAAGCTGTTCCGTGAGGATATGAACGATTACAAGGCAAGAGGAGAGACGATCCGCAATGCGGAGCTGTTCCGCGGCCAGTTCGCGATTTCCGAATGCCCGAGCGACTATGTGGACAGCCCGACGGTGGTCGGAGCACAAGCGGCGAACGAGCTGCTGAACATTGTCGGTGTCAAGGCGTCCTTTGTACTGACCGAGTATAAAGGCGTGATCTATATCAGCGCCCGCGCGATCGATGAGGTCAATGTACAGATCATCATGGAGCGGATGGGCGGCGGCGGTCATCTGAATATGGCAGGATGCCAGCTTGAGACCGTCGATCTGGAGGGGGCGCGCAGCCTCCTAAAATCAACCTTAACAGAAATGCAGGATGGAGGAGAAATCTGATATGAAAGTTATCTTACTGGAAGACGTAAAAGCACTTGGTAAAAAAGGACAGACTGTAAACGTAAGTGATGGATATGCAAGAAACATGCTTCTGCCGAAAAAGCTTGGCATCGAGGCAACCGCAAAGAACCTGAATGAACTGAAACTGCAGAAAGCACACGAGGACAAAGTGGCAGCAGAGCAGCTTGCCGAGGCACAGGCTTTCGCAAAAGAGATTGAGGACAAACAGGTTACCGTAGCAATCAAAGTCGGCGAGGGCGGAAAAGTATTCGGAAGTGTATCGGCAAAAGAGATCGCTGAGGCAGCAAAAGAGCAGCTCGGATACGACATTGACAAAAAGAAAATGCAGCTTCCGAACCCGATCAAGGTTCTTGGAACGACAGAAGTGCCGATCCGCCTGCATACCAAAGTAACTGCAAAGCTGAAAGTTATCGTAAAAGAAGCATAATTCTATGGAAGAAGCACTGATTAAACGAATCCTTCCGCACAGCATCGAGGCGGAGCAGTCGGTCATCGGTTCCATGCTGATGGGGCGCGAAGCCATCATGGCGGCATCGGAAATCCTGACGAGCGACGATTTTTACCAGCACCAGTACGGCGTCATTTTTGATGCCATGGTGGAGCTGTTCAATGAGGGAAAACCGGTCGATCTGGTCACCCTGCAGAACCGCCTGCGTGAAAAGGATGTTCCGCCGGAGATCAGTTCGATGGAGTTTGTCCGCGATCTTTTAAATGCGGTGCCGACTTCGGCGAATGTGCGCCATTATGCGAACATCGTCAGCGAGAAAGCGGTGCTGCGCCGTCTCATTAAGCTGACAGAAGAGATAGAGAATGACTGCTATCTGAACAAAGAGCCGGTGGAAGTCATCATGGAGGAGACGGAAAAGAAGATGTTCCAGTTATTGGGCCAGCGGAATTCCGGAGACTTCATGCCGATCCGCCAGGTTGTCATCAATACGCTGGAGAACATCGAGCGTGCATCGAAGACGAAGGGAAATGTCACGGGTATTCCGACCGGATTCACGGATCTGGACTACAAGACATCGGGTCTGCAGAACTCTGACTTTATCCTGATTGCGGCACGTCCGTCTATGGGTAAAACGGCGTTTGTCCTCAATATTGCGCAGTATATGGCGTTTAAGAAAGACAAAGCCGTTGCGATTTTCAGTCTCGAGATGTCGCGGGAGCAGCTGATGAACCGTCTGCTCTCGATGGAGTCGAAAGTAGATTCCCAGCATCTGAGAACCGGAAACCTGAAAGACGACGAATGGAGCAAGCTGATCGAGAGCGCCGGCATGATCGGTGAATCCCGACTGATGATCGACGATACACCTGGTATCTCGATCGGAGAGATGCGGTCGAAATGCCGCAAATACAAGCTGGAGCACGGTCTTGATATCATCATCATTGACTACCTGCAGCTGATGTCGGGAAGCGGAAAGAGCTCCTCGGAATCGCGCCAGCAGGAGATTTCGGATATCAGCCGTTCCTTAAAAGCACTCGCGAGAGAGCTGAATGTGCCGGTTGTTGCACTGTCCCAGCTTTCCCGGGCTGTTGAGCAGCGTACCGACCACCGTCCGATGCTTTCCGACCTGCGTGAGTCGGGAGCGATCGAGCAGGATGCCGACGTTGTTATGTTTATCTATCGAGATGATTACTATAATAAGGATTCCGAGAATAAGGGAATCGCGGAAATCATCATCGCCAAACAGCGAAACGGCCCGATCGGAACCGTCAATCTGGTCTGGCTGCCGGATTATACGAAATTTGCGAATGCAGAGAGATAAAAGAAAATATTTTATGTGTCAGAACGTGTCGTGGGATAGTCCTGCGGCACGTTTTTTGTGTATAATTGTATGAATTTGTCGGAATATTACGATGAGATTTTCTTGCGGCAGGGGATAACAGATCCTATAATAAAGGGAAGAAGGGAGTGGCTGCCGTATGGAAAATAGAACGTATCTGGTCACGGAGGCGGAGAAGCTGACCGGGGAGAAAGCGCATGTGCTCCGGTACTGGGAGGACGAGCTCGGCATGGAAATCCACCGCAATTCGCTGGGACACCGCTGCTATACTGCGCAGGACATTCAGATTTTTCTGGGAATCCGGGAACTGAAGAAAAAGGGGCTTCACCTGAAAGCGATCCGCGAGCTGATGCCGAAGCTGGTGCAGGCAACGGCGGAGATCAAAGCGTTTCCGGCGGAAGCGGCAGAGACGGCAAAGGAGAAGCCGGATCCGGCAATACCGGGAAAAGCGGACGAAGTGCCGGAGGTGGTTGTCGATCTTCTGCCCGAGCGGGAAGCAGAACAGCTGGCGGACACTGTGATGCGGCAGGAAGAGGAGGAGCGTCAGACGGAGTTTTACCGCGTGCTCGGCCGTCTGCTCGATCAGATGATACAGAAGCGGCGCCAGGAAGAGCGGAGCCGCCGCGTGGACGAGGCGATCCGCCGCCACCAGCAGAGCCGGAGAGAAGCAGCGGCGACGCTGGAGCAGAAAGGAAAACGGACGAAAGCAAAACGGGGCCATCGAACCAAAGGGTAAATTGGACAGAAAAAAAAGAACGCCTGCGAGAGGCGTTCTTTTTGGATCCAAGCGGAAATCCGACTTATTTTGCAGCCAGATAATCGTTGATCTGGTCTTCCAGAACCTGAGCGTCCAGGCCGTGAACCATAGCTGCTTCTTCCAGGGACTCACCCTGTGCAGAAGGGCAGCCGATGCAGTGCATGCCGGCTCCCATCAGGATTCCGATGATATTTGTATCCATTGCGATTAACTCGCCGATTGTCATGTCTTTCGAGATCTTTGCCATCTTAAAGTTCCTCCTTTAAATGTGTATATACCCGTCGTTCCGATTTTGACGGTTATTTTGATTATAGCGTACCCCCGGGGGGAATGCAAGAACAAATTCATAAGATTATAGAATGTTTATAATTTTGTACTTGTATTTCAGGGGGCAATCGTTTACAATGTGGATAGTACCGAAAGGGCCAAAAAATCTACAAGGAGGATAAGATCATGGCATATGTAATCACAGACGAATGTGTAAGCTGCGGAACCTGCGCTGGAGAATGTCCAGTAGAGGCTATCGCTGAGGGAGATTCCCATTACGAAATCAACCCGGATGTATGCGTTGAGTGCGGAACATGCGCAAGCGTATGTCCAACCGAGGCTATCACAGAAGAGTAATTTGTACGGAACGTACAAAAAAGGAAGTCTTTCACAGACTTCCTTTTTTTATTACATACGTTTCAAAACTTACAGAGAAGCCAGCTCCTGCAGAGCATTCTCTTTTACCATTGCATTTCCATGTTCCAGCAGAAATGCTTCAGCGGCCAGGGAGAAGGATTCCTGTCTGCCGTACTCGGAAAGAATGTTGCAGACCTTGTTGAATTCCTCCGGTTTGCAGCCGGACTGGTGCAGAACGAGCTGATAGTTGGCATCTGCCCTGTTCTTATAGAGGGAATTGCTGCCGGTAAAATACTGGTTCAGCGCTTTTGCGGAGCTGATGACATCGTCGAGGGTTGAGAAATGGAAGGTGCGTACCAGATCCACATTCTTTTCCTCGGATGCTGCAGGCTCTTTTTCGTTTTCCTTCTGTGACGCTTTCTTTGCGATTTCCTGTGCCTTGTTCTTCACATCGCAGAGCTTGTGGAACAGGTCGATGATGTCGTCCGCGCCGGAATACTGTACCGGTTCCGGTCCGTCCGTATCGTCGCCGGATGGAGCAAATTTGGCGAAGCGGGTGTCGAGCTCCTGCGGATCCTCGACTCTGGTGATAATGAGGACAATGCTGTCCGGAGCCACCGGAACGGCCTCGACCATGAGCGGGGCATTATCCACATTGAAGCCGAACTGCTGGTTGGCTTCAAGCATCATATCCTGAAACAGGCTGCGGGCCTTTTCCGTGCCGTAAGCCAGTTCGCTGAGCTTTAAATTTCTTTCGGCAAGATCGGCGCTGGTCAGTGTGCAGCGGATCTTGTTGTCATTGATTTTTTCTATTTTCATAACTCTCACGTCCTTAATTACTCTTTACTTATATAAATAGGGCTACTTACGATATAGTATAACACATCACGGAAAGAAGTAAAGAACTTAAGATTTTTTTTACATTTCGCATAATTTTTTCAGAAATGAAGGGACAAACTTTATTTGTAATTCCCCCGGTTTGAAGTATAATGGGAATTGGGGAAACCTTTGCTTCTGTCCGGAGGGTGCATACTCCGGCCGGAAGCAGGCACAGAAAAAACGGATCGGATAAGAAGGCGTCCCCGCGAAACATGATCATTGAAACTAAAAACAAAAGTATTTCATACGGATCGAAGGGGCTTTCTTTTTTGTACGTCACAACTGCAAATAAGCCATGAAACAAACAATCGACAAAACTTTTTAAACAGATTTTCTGAAAAATACCCAATAGCAAAAAGCGAATGTTACAGTTCGCTGGGAACCAGTGAACTGTAACGATACTTTCTGACTCGCATGCGGTTCCCTTGCGCATAACGGTTGCTATTGGGTATTTTTTTTGTTATAATGGGCGCAAGTGGGGAGATCTTCAGAGCGAAGAAAAGGGGAAAAGAACACATGAAGGAGCAACAGAAGAAAAAAGCAGCGCCGGTACTGGTCGTATTGATTCTGATCGTGCTAGTCGGTGCAGCAGGCATTGTTTCATTTTTGATAAACCGATATAAACCCGGAACCGAATACATGGCCGGGAACGAATATTTTAACCTGACAGACGAAAACAGCGTTGCGCTGATCCAGAACGGAGAACTTCTGGAAGAGCAGGCCGTCCTTATCGGAGGAGAGCCGTATGCGGCGTACACATATGTAGAATCCCAGCTGAACAGCTGCTTCTACTGGGATGAAGAAACAAAAGGAATCCTGCTTACAACGAGCGGCGGCGTGCAGACACTGCTTCCGGGCGATGCGGCCGTTGCCAAAACACAGGGCGGACAGCCTGCCGTACAGCAGGAGAGCGACGGAACGGTTTACATTTCGCTGGATGTCGTAAAAGAATACACAGATCTCGACTATGCATATTACAGCGATCCCAACCGTGTTGTAATCCGGAATGAATGGGACGGCGTGGAACAGGCGACGGTACAGTCAGACACCGCGCAGGTGCGCCAGAAAGGCGGCATCAAGAGTCTGATTCTTGCGGATGTACAGAAGGGAGACACCCTGCTGTATCTGGAAAATCTGGACAACTGGTGCAAAGTCATGACGGCGGACGGCTATACCGGCTACATCCAGACAGAGGATATCTCCGAGCCGGAGGCCATCGAAGCGCGGACGGCAAAGAAAGATTCCTATGAAAGAATTACACGGGATCACAAAATCAATCTGGTCTGGCATCAGAGCACATCGACCGAGTCGAACGACGCGATGGCAGAGATGACAGCAGAAATGACCGGCGTGAACGTGATTTCACCGACCTGGTTTTCCGTGACAGACGAAACCGGTACGATTTCCAGCCTTGCGAGCGCCGATTACGTGAAACTGGCGCATGAAGCGGGACGGGAAGTCTGGGGATTGATTGATAACTTTAATGAAGCATTTGACGAAACAACCGATCTTGCCTACGCATCCGTGCGCAGCAGAATCATTGAGCAGCTGCTCGCCGAGGCAGCATCGTGCGGCATGGACGGCATCAACGTGGATTTCGAGAATCTGAAAGAGGCCGGAATCCCGCATTACCTGCAGTTTCTGCGGGAACTGACGAGCGCGGCGCATGCACAGAATCTTGTGGTGTCGGTCGATACGCCGGTACCGCAGGCTTACACGATGTATTATCAGCGCGGCGAGCAGGCAAGATTTGTGGACTATATGATTGTCATGGCCTATGACGAGCATTTCGCGGGAAGCGAGGAGGCAGGCTCTGTTTCATCCCTCCCGTTCGTACAGCAGGCCGTGGAGGAGATGACGCGGGTGATGCCTGCCGATCAGGTGATCTGCGGAATCCCGTTTTATACCCGTGTCTGGACGGAAAAGTTCGGACAGAGCGCCATTACCAGCGAGGTGCTGGGCATGGATGGCGCCAAAAACTATGCCAAAGAGAATCAGATGACAGAAACCTGGGATGCATCCCTTGGCCAGAATGTGGCAACGGTAGAAACTTCCGATGCCAGATACACGATCTGGATGGAGGATGAGCAGTCCATGGAGGAAAAACTGAAAGTGATCCAAAGCGCTGATCTCGCCGGAGTGGCAGAGTGGAAGCTCGGATTCGAGTGCGCAGACGTCTGGAGTCTGATTTCAAAATATATTGAAACAAACAGTTGACGAGGAGTCCGGGAAGGATAAGGGGAATGATAAAAGCCCGGGCACGAAGGAGGAGTATACATGTCAGAAAACAATCACGAAGAATTATTTAAAACAACGCTGATGGGCGGTTTCGATAAGGACGATGTCATGACGAAAGTGCAGAACCTGAAAGATCAGGCGTATGCCGCTCAGAAGAAACTGGAAGCGAAGATCGAGGAAAACGAGCAGGAAATCGAGAAGCTGAACCGCAAGATCCGCGAGCGTGAGGATAAAATCGAGGAGCTCGAAAAAAATATTCATGAGAAATACCAGAGCTATATCGACAATTATGACAGCATCAGCGGCCTTGTGTTTGAGGCACAGGTGAAAGCAAAAAAACTGACACAGGAAACAGAGGAGAGCTGCAGAAAGCTAAAAGAAGAGACCGAGGAAGCCTGCCGCCGGAAAACCGAAGAAACGGACGAGTCCTGCCGCGAGAAAACGGAGGAAACGGATGAGGCGTGCTGCAAAAAGAGAGAGGAGACAAACGAGTCCTGCCGGAAACAGCGGGAAGAGACAAAGGAATCCTGTGCAAAGCAGCGCCGCGAGACGAAGGAACAGTGCGAATACATGGTAGAGAGCGCACGTCAGAAGGGCGAGGAACTGGCTGCTGTTTATGAAGAAAAACTGCAGGCCGAAGCAGAAGAAATCCAGAGCCATATGGACGCGGAGCTGCAGAAAGCCAACACCAGATACCAGAAGATTTACGCCGAGATGGAAACCATGACGAGTGTACTCGAGAAGAATCGCAGAATTTTTGAGGAGACCTTTGCCGGCATCGAAAAAATGCGTGAGGAGATGAAACGTTCTGCATCGGAAGTGGAAACCTTCATGAAAGATCCGGTAAAAAGTATCTTTCCCGGAGAGGCAAAAGAAACAGCCGCAGAGCCAGACCGTGAAGATACCGCAGAAGAAGCAGAGGAAGAAGACGAAATCGTCGAAAATTCTGCAGTCATCGATCTCGAAAATGAGCCGGATTATCTCGATGATGACAACGACGAAGAAGAGGATGAAATCCCGAATCGCGCGCATGATGAAGAAGATGAGGAAGAGTAACCGGAAGCAATAAGAGTTGTAACCTGCCCCGCTGCTGCATAAAATGACCAAGAAAGGAAATTTGCAGCAGGGGGCTTTTCATTTGGAAAAAGGGAAAAAACTGGAATGGCTGATGGCGGTGATTCTGCTTTCGGCGGCGTATGTTCTGTCCCGCGAGGGCGCACGGCTGGTGGCAGCACAGAAGGCAGCCACAAAAGTAGTGGTGCTGGACAGCGGCCACGGCGGCGACGATCCCGGCAAAATCGGGGCAAACGGTGTCAAAGAAAAGGACATCAACCTTGCAATTGCCCGTCTGCTGAAAAAGAAGCTGGAAAAGCAGGGAATCCTTGTGGTGATGACGCGGGAAGGGGAGGATGATCTCTCCGATCCGGGAGCCGTGAATGCGAAAGTGCAGGATCTGCAGCGGCGCGTGCAGCTGATTCATAAAAAAAAGCCGGACTGTGTGATCAGCATTCACCAGAACAGCTACCCGGATGCGGCGGTCAAAGGGGCGCAGGTGTTTTATTATACGGATTCAAAAGAAGGCGAAAAACTGGCGCTCTGCATGCAGGCTGCACTGGTCGCGGGGCTCGATCCGGCGAATCACAGGAAAGCCAAGGGAAACAAAACGTATTACATGCTGAAGAAGACAGACGCAGTGCTGGTGATCTGCGAGTGCGGATTCCTCTCAAATCCGGAGGAGGAAGCGCTCCTGAACACAAAGGAGTACCAGAAAAAGGTGGCGGATGCACTGTGTGACGGCGTTTTAACGTATCTGGGAGAAAAGAAGAATGGCAAAGAGAAGACACAGACGAAGACGGAAGAGACCGCTGCGGGCGCTGCTTCCGCTTATGCTTGCCCTGCTGGCGGCTTATCTGGTATTCGGAGAATTTGATGAGAGCGATCCCGCGCAGAACGGAAGCGGAGCGGACAGCAGCACTGCTTCACAGACGGCAGACGAAAACAATGGTCTGTCAGAGAATGGCGCAACACAGTTTCAGGCGGAAAATACAGATGAGGAGGAGCTGGCGAAGCGGTATTATTACAGCCAGCTCGATGAAAACAGACAGATGATTTACCGCGAACTGGTGCAGGGAATCGCGGAACACCAGGAAACCATCATCACAAAAGGCGGCGATCCCGATGTGACGGCGGAGGTTTACGGATGGGTCTATATGGATTACCCGGAGTACTGCTGGATCAACGGAGCATCACATGTCACGGGATACGGCGAGCCGAAGAACTACTGCGAGGTAGTTCCGGAATACACGATTTCTGCGGAGGAGATCACAGGACGCCAGACCCAGATCAAAGGGGCGGGAAATGATTTCTTAAGTGATATCGACCGTTCGATGGATGACTATGGGAAGATCAAGGCTGTCTTTGAAAAATGTATCCGGCAGATTGATTATGTGAAAGATGCGCCGGAGAATCAGACACTCTACAGCGGACTTGTGAACGGACAGACGGTCTGCGCAGGCTATGCCAGAACGTTCCAGTATCTGATGAACCGCCTGGATATCCCGGTCATTTATGTGACGGGAACGACAGACACCGGCGAGGCGCACGGCTGGAATATCGTAAAGTGCGGAGACAATTATTACAACGTCGATGTAACCTGGGGCGATCCGGTATTCGCAGAGGGCGAGAGCGGCGAGTACAATCTGCCGGACGACCTGATCTACTACGATTTTCTCTGCGTTTCCGATGCGGAATTTTCGGACACGCATCAGGCGGATGCGAATCTGCCGCTCCCGGCGTGCAACGCAGATGACCTCGAGTATTACCGCCAGATCGGCCGGTACATGGATACATTTGATGCGACGCAGATTCTGTGGGAAATGGAGACGGATATTGAAGAGACGAAAGAGTATTCCGAGTTTAAATTTGCCACCGATGATCTGATGGCACAGGCCATGGAAGCACGACCGGAGCTCCTCGATAAGGCTTCCGGCTATCTTTGCAGCTATTACGGACTCGGGTCCGTAAAATATACATACAGCGAGGATACGGCGACAAGAAAGCTGATGGTATTCTGGCAATATAAAGGAGAACCGAGTGAATGACGGTTCTCCTTTAAAAATATCCGGAAACAGATTTGTGCGCCGGACTTAAGGATATCCCCCGTGGGGGCTTGTGAAAAAGGCCGATTTTTGGTAGAGTAAAGGAATATTTGGGCGGTTGGAAAACGGCCGCGCCGGGAAAGTTAAGAAAAAGAGGAAAGAAGCGGAAGATATGGAACAGGAATTATTACAGGAAATTGCCTCCTACTGGGGAACCCGTGCGGAGGGGTATTCTGAGGTCAATGAAAAAGAGCTGGCGGGAAGCCAGAGAGAAGCGTGGCTGCATGTATTAGAGGAGCAGTTTCCAGAGAAAAAGAAAGAAGAGATGAAGATTCTCGATATCGGAACCGGTCCGGGATTCTTCCCGATGATTTTGTCGGAGGCAGGTTATACGGTGACGGCTGTTGACTACACGGAGGAGATGCTGGAAAAGGCGAAAGAGAATCTGGGAAAATATACGAAATACGGTCTGGAGCGCGTGACACTGCAGCGCATGGATGCACAGAATCTGGAGTTTGCGGATGAGACCTTTGATGTTGTCATTTCCAGAAATCTGACCTGGAATCTGGAAAAGCCGGAGCAGGCATACCAGGAGTGGATGCGTGTCCTGAAACCGGGCGGCGTACTGCTCAATTTTGATGCGAACTGGTACGGCTATCTCTATGATGAGGAGAAAAAAGAGGCATACGAGGCAGACCGCAAGAAAGTGGAGGAGCAGCAGCTCGATGACCATTATCTGTGCACGGACATCGACCGTATGGAAAATATTGCGCGTCAGGTCCCGCTCTCTGCGATGGAACGGCCGGCGTGGGATACGAAGGTGCTCGAATCTCTCGGTGTCTGTTCGATCCGGACCGATTCCGAAATCTGGAAGCGTGTCTGGAGTGAGGAGGAGAGACTGAACTATGCATCGACACCGATGTTTCTGGTGCGCGCGGAAAAAAGCGAAGAGCAGTCCTTCCAGCTTGGTGATGTGACCGTCCGCCGCGGCGAAAAATATCAGGGGGATATCTCCTTTGCGAATGGGGATATCGTGCTCCCGGGAACGATCATCTGTGGAAAACTTCCCGGAAAAACAATGCTGATCACCGGCGGCGTTCATTCCGGCGAATACGTCGGCATCCAGGCGTGTGTGGAACTGGGAGCGGAGCTTCTGCCGGAGAAAACGGTTGGAACAATCGTGATTTTAAAAGTCTTAAACCGTCCAGCCTTTGAAAACCGTGCGGGCAGTCTTGGACTTTCCGATGGCAAAAACCTGAACCGCGTCTTCCCGGGAAATCCGAACGGAACCGAGATGGAGTGTCTGGCGTGGGCCATTACAAAAGAAGTTTATCCGAAGGTGGATTATTATATTGATCTCCACAGCGGCGATGATTTCGAAGCATTGACGCCGTATGTCTATTACGCCGGAAAAGCGGCGCAGGAGGTGACAGAAGTTTCGCGGAAAATGGCGGAGCAGGTGGATGTTCCGTACATGGTGCGTTCCATGGTGTCATCAGGCGGAGCGTACAACTACGCGGCGTCCAAGGGCATCGCGAGCATCCTCTTAGAGCGCGGCGGCATGGGAGCCTGGACTTCCGAGGAGGTCAATTCCGACAAGCGTGATGTGCGCAATATCTTAAGCAGCCTCGGCATGTATCAGATCCGCCGCGATGTGCGGAACTACGTGCCGATGGAAGTGACCGATGTCCGCTACCAGGCGGCATCCGAGGACGGTCTCTGGTATCCGGCGGTGAAGCCAGGTGACATGGTTGCAGAGAGCGCACTGCTCGGAACGATCCGTGATTACAATGGAAAGCTCCGTGAGACATGCCGTGCCGAGTACACCGGTGTGGTGCTGTACCAGACGGGCAGTCTGCAGGTAACAGAAGGGGGCCCTGTCGTTGCTTACGGAAGAATTGTGCGCGAGCCGGAGTACGACGACCGCAAAGAGCAGATTGTCCATTACTGGGAGAAACGGAGCGAGAGCTTTTTAGAGCAGAGACGCTCCGAACTTGCAAACCCGATTGCGAAGCGCTGGATGAAAGAGATTGAAAAACAGATCCCGGCGGGAAGACGGTTAAAGATCCTTGATGTGGGCTGCGGAGCCGGATTTTTCTCGATCCTGCTGGCAAAAGAGGGCCACGAAGTCTTCGGCATCGACCTGACACCGGAGATGATTGAGAATGCAATCCAGCTCGCCGAAGAAGAGAACGCAGACTGCCGCTTCCAGGTCATGGACGCGGAAAATCCGATGTTTGCGGACGAAACATTTGACGTTGTGATTTCCCGAAATCTGACCTGGACACTGCCGAATGCGGAGCATGCCTATGGTGAGTGGATGCGCGTGCTGAAAACAGGCGGCGTTCTGCTGAACTTCGATGCTAATTACGGAAAAGAAGACGTTGCAGATACGAAGGGACTTCCGGAGGAGCATGCCCATTTCAAGGTTGGAAACGAGATGCTCGAAGAGTGCGAACGGATCAAATCACAGCTCCCGATCAGCCGCAAAAACCGGCCGGCGTACGATGTGGCAGTGCTGTGCGAAAACACAGCGGGAGAAATCCGCATCGATACGAGCCTTGGAAAACGCATTTATCTGGAAAAAGACGAGTTCTATAACCCGGCACCGATGTTTTCGATCTGTGCTGTGAAGCAGTAAAGGAGTATCTGTGAAAAAATATCTGTTAAAACGACTGCTTCGCCTGATTCCGGTATTCCTCGGCGTGACGATTCTCGCTTTTCTGCTGACGGGACTTTCCTTGGTCGATGCGGTGGATTTAAAAGAGAGCAGCAGCGGCGGCGTGATGTCGGAGGCGGAAAAAGAAGCGATGCGGGATGAGCTGGGACTGAATGAGCCGAAAGCTGTCCAGTACCTGCAATGGCTGAAGAACGCATTGCGCGGTGATTTCGGGGAGTCGTATGTCTCCGGAAAGCCAGTGCTTGTAAGCTTCCGCGAAAAACTGCCCGCAACGATTGCACTTGCGGCGCTGGCACTTGCCATGACGGTCTGTCTTTCGTTTCCGCTCGGTATCTTAAGTGCAAAATATCAGAATATGTGGGCGGATCGCAGTATCAGTCTGTTCTGCTTTGCGGGCAATTCGTTTCCGGGGTTTTTCACTGCACTTCTTCTCTTATATTTCTTTTCGCTGAAATGGAATCTTTTTCCGGTGCTCAGTATGGGAAAGGGATGGAAAAGCTGTGTGCTTCCGGCGGCAACGCTTGCGGTTTCGATGACGGCAAAATACACCCGTCAGGTGCGTTCTGCCGTGCTTGCAGAGCTGGATCAGGAGTACGTGGCGGGCGCACGGGCACGTGGGTTAAGTGAAAACCGGATTCTGTTCGGAAGCGTATTAAAATCCGTGCTGCTTCGCATGGTCACGCTGTTATTCCTATCCGCCGGGTCGCTGCTTGGCGGAACCGCCATCGTTGAGACGATTTTCATGTGGAACGGCGTCGGAAAAATGGCCGTGGATGCCGTTTCCATGCACGATATTCCCGTGATTCAGGCATATCTGGTGTGGATGGCGGCGATCTATCTGCTGCTGCATCTCATTGCTGATCTGCTGATGGGCGTGCTGGATCCGCGGGCGAAGCTGGAGGGAATGCGATGAAAAAAGAACAGAAAAGAAAGCTCCTTTTTTATGGCATTCTCGCCGGTGCACTGCTGCTGTTTGCCGCATGTGCGGCCCATCTGGCACCGTACGATCCGTATGAGCAGAATCTGGAACTGTCCCTTCTTCCGCCGTCCGCGGCGCACTGGATGGGGACGGACTGCTATGGACGGGACCTTTTTTCAAGGATTCTCTCCGGCGCGCGGGTCAGCATTGTTTCAGCACTTCTTGTCGTGGCGGCAAGCGCTCTGATCGGAACACTCGCCGGGATTTTCAGCGGCTGGCTGGAAGGTAAAACGGATACGGTTCTGATGCAGATCTCCGATGTCTTTCTGGCTTTTCCGGGGATGGTATTCGCAATCGCATTTTCCGGTGTTTTGCAGAGCGGCATGACGGGAGCCGTTGTATCGCTGATCCTCGTTTCCTGGCCGAAATATGCGCGGCTTGCGCGGAACCGTGTGCTGGCATTAAAACATATGCCGTTCATCGCGGCGGCGCGGCTGGCAGGAAATGGAACATGGAAGATGATCGGACGCCATATTCTGCCGAATCTTGCGGGGCAGACGATTGTCACAGCGGTGCTTGATATCGGAACGATGATGCTGGAAATCGCGGGTCTGTCCTTCCTCGGCCTTGGTGCGGAAGCGCCGTCGGCGGAGTGGGGAGCGATGATGAGCAACGGAAGAAGTATGCTGCAGACCGCGCCCTGGGTCATTCTGGCGCCGGGACTGGCGATTTTTCTGACTGTTCTTGTCTGCAATCTGCTTGGTGAGGCGGTACGGAAAACGGTGGACCAGGGATAAGGGGCAAACGAAAATGGAAACAAAGGGAGCAAAAAACATGAGTGAAAAACTGCTGGAAATCAGCGGCCTTTCTGTCTGTTATGAGGGGGAGCAAATTTTAAATGACATCTGTTTTTCCGTCGAAAAAGGAGAAACTGTCGGCATCGCCGGGGAGTCCGGCAGCGGAAAAAGTACCTTGCTGCGTGCGATCCTGCGGCTGATGGGGAAGAATGGTTCCATCACCGGTGGGCAGATCGTATTTCGCGGAGAGGAGCTGACAGGCATGTCCGAAAAGAGGCTGCGCAGTCTGTGCGGTTCAGAGATTGGCATGATTTTCCAGAACACAGGAGCTTCGCTTTGCCCGACGCGGAAGATCGGCGCACAGATCTGCGAGAGTGTGCGCGCCCATGAGAAACGCCGCGGATTCACCAGCCCGATTCCTGAGGGACCATCTGGCAGAAAAAGCCGCAGAAAAATCAAAGATATGACGCTCCAGCGATTTGCGGATATGGGGCTTTCGGATGGCGGGACGATCTGGAACAGCTATCCATCGTCGCTCTCCGGCGGCATGAACCAGCGCGTCGGGATTGCGCTCGCGATGCTGCTGCATCCGTCGCTTCTTCTGGCGGACGAGCCGACGAGCGCACTCGATGTGGTTTCGCAGGCGCAGGTGCTGCGGGGGCTTCAGGCGTTGCAGCAGAAAGAGCAGACGGGGATGGTGCTGGTGACGCACAATCTTGCGGTTCTCGAGCAGATGGCAGACCGGGTTGTTGTTTTGAAGGATGGAAACATCGTGGAGCAGGGGGAGACAAGAACGGTTTTTGATCACCCAATGGACGAATATACGAAAAGTCTCCTTGCGGCCGTGCCGGGAAGAGGGAAGAACGATGTATAATCATAGCTTGCTGGAAGTAAACAACTTAAGCAAAAACTTTGCTGGAACCGGCCGGGAAACGGAATCTGCCGCCGTGGACGGCATCAGCTTCACACTGGATGCGGGGGAATGTCTTGGCCTGATCGGGGAGAGCGGATGCGGAAAAAGCACGACGGCCCGTCTGGTCACCGGATTGGTCCAGGCGGATGCAGGCAGCGTTCTGTTGGAAGGCGAGGAAATCCTCGGAAGAAAAGGCAGGCGGCAGCGCGAAGTTTACCGGAAAATACAGATGGTATTCCAGACCCCGCAGGATTCCTTCGATCCAATGCAGACGCTCGAAACCGGGATTCTGGAAGCTTTTCGGAATCAGGGAATGAGCCGGAAAGAGGCGTGTCTTCATCTGCCGGAGCTGCTGAAAAAAGTGGAACTTAGTTCGGAAACGGCGATGCGCTATCCCCGCGAGACGAGCGGCGGAGAGTGCCAGAGAGCCGCAATTGCGCGGGCTCTTGCTGTGCAGCCGTCTCTTCTGATCTGCGACGAGGCAACGAGTGCGCTCGATGCGGCGGTACAGGCGCAGATCGTTCAACTGCTGAAAAAACTGCAGCGGGAAGAAGGACTTGCGATGCTGTGGATCGGCCACGACCTTGCGCTGGTGCGGGAACTCTGCAGCCGTGTGATTGTCATGCGGCAGGGAAAAATCGTGGAGCAGGGGGAGACGCGGGAGGTATTGGAGTACCCGAAAGAGGAATATACGAAACTGTTGATGGAGTATAGTCTGTGAGAAAACTGTTGAAACAGAAAATCAGACAGCAGAAATGGTGGTGCCATTTGCGAAAACAGGAGAAGTACAGAATGCAGAGAAAGAACGGCAGAAGGAAAAAAATTGCATATGTTTTGTGCGGCATTCTGGCGGTGGTACTGTTTTCCGGTTGTCAGAGCACAGCGGCAGATGGTACAGATGAAAAAGTTTTCGTATACGGCGACACGACATTCAACGCCGAAAACGACGAGTCCGATGTCAATCCGCACAACGGCTATTCCGGCTGGGCGTGTATCCGCTATGGGATCGGTGAGACGCTGTTTCATTATTCCGATTCTATGGAGATCGAGCCATGGCTGGCAGAAAGCTATGAGCTTGTGGACGATACAACATGGCGGATTACACTGCATGAAGGCATCTCCTTTACGAGTGGGCGCACTCTCGACGCGGAGGCGGTCAAAGAATGTCTCGAGGATCTGATCGCAGTACATGACCGTGCACGCGGGGATCTGAAAATTGAGAGCATCGAGGCAGACGGCCTGATCGTAACGATTCACACCGAACAGCCTGTCCCGGCGCTTCTGAATTATCTGTCTGACCCATATGGATGCATCATTGATATGCAGGCAGGTGTGACGGATGACGGCAATGTCGCCGGAACCGGCCCGTACCGCGCAGTACAGGTGGAGACGGATCAGGGACTGACGCTCATGAAAAATGACAATTACTGGAACGGAACGCCAAAGCTCGACCGGATCGAAGTAAAAACGATCCGCGACGGCGATACGATGACGATGGCGTTACAGTCAGGCGAGCTCGACGCGGCGTACGGCCTGCCGTATTCCAATCTGATCCTGTTCCGCGATGAACCATACACGATTTCTTCGGCGGATACGTCGCGTACCTTCTTCGGACAGTTCAACGGATCATCCGGGGTGCTGCAGGATGACCGCGTGCGCGAGGCAGTCATCGGAGCGATCGACCGGGAGGGCTTTGTGAATACGCTGATGGAAGGAAACGGAAGCGTGGCGGAAGGCCCGTTCCCCTCTTACTTTGCATTCGGCGACAGCAAAGTGCAGGAGGAGTCCTATGATCTTGAGTATTCCAGAGAACTGCTGGCTGAAGCAGGCTGGACCGATGAGGACGGCGACGGCTACGTGGAAAAAGACGGAAAACGCCTGACCATCTGCTGGCTCACGTATCCGAGCCGCCAGGAACTGCCGCTTCTCGCGGAGAGTGCACAGGCATCGCTGAAGAAAATCGGAATCGAAGTACAGATCCAGTGCACGGCAAATCATCTGGAACTGCTGAAAAAAGGAAACTGGGATGTTTATGTCAGCGCATTTGTCAGCGCACCGACGGGCGATCCCGAGTATTTCTTCACAACGCACTGCCTGCAGGATTCCTCCAAGAACCGCGGAGGTTATTACAGTGAGACACTCGAGATGCTGGAGCAGCAGTTAAGCGGCGAGTTTGATACCGAAAAACGAACCGAACTGGCCATCGAGATGACGCAGACGCTGCTGGATGACCACATGTTTTTCTTCGCATCACACCTCAAAATGTCGATGGTATCCGGCGAGGGCGTGACGGGGCTTACGGCGCATCCGTGCGATTATTATGAAATTACAGTCAATTTGGACAAAAACAAATGATTATTTGGCAAAAGAGCAGAAAATGTGGATTTTCTGCTCTTTCTGCGTTATGATAGGAAAAGAACGGCACTGCGACGGTGCCAGAGAAGAGAAAAGGAGAAGTTACGATGCGGAAAGAAGAATTAAGAACATATATTGAAAACCACGAATCCGAAATGATCGAGGATCTGAAAAGCCTGATCCGGATTCCAAGCGAAAAACAGGCGGCAGAGCCAGGCAAACCATTCGGCACACAGGCGGCAGAAGCACTGGCGCAGGGAATCGAAATTCTGGAAAAATACGGCTTTGCCGTAACCAACTACGACAACTACGCGATTGCAGCTGACTTTAATCAGGAAGAAAAAGGCCTTGATATTCTCGCCCACCTCGATGTCGTACCGGCAGGCGAAGGCTGGCAGGAGACCGATCCATTCACCCCGCTCATCAAAGAAGGAAAAATGTTCGGCCGCGGAACCGCAGACGACAAAGGACCGGCGATCGCAGCTATCTACGCAATGCGCGCTGTCAAAGAACTCGGTTACCCATTAAAGAAAAACGTCCGTCTTGTCCTCGGTTCCGACGAGGAGTGCGGAAGCTCTGACCTCGAATATTATTATAAGAAAGAAGTGGAAGCACCATGCACCTTCTCCCCGGATGCCGAATTTCCGGTCATCAACATTGAGAAAGGCGGCATGCGCGGCCATTTCGAGAAAACCTCCGATGCCGGAACGACAGGTGTGCGCCTCGTGTCCTTACAGGCCGGCACAAAACTGAATGTCGTACCGGGAAAAGCGTATGCAGAGCTTGCCGGAATGGCAAAAGAAGACCTGAAAACCTGCGCTGACGAAGTGGAGCAGAAGACCGGCGTTTCCTTTATCCTAGAAGATACCGAAAGCGGCAATGTAAAAATCACCGTCTGCGGTGCCTTCGCCCACGCATCCACCCCGGAAATGGGAAACAATGCACTGACTGCACTGCTGCAGCTTCTCGCATCCGTTGGAATGGAAGAGAGTGAACTGAAAAACGACATCATCTTCCTCAGTCAGGTTTACCCGCACGGCGACGGCAAAGGCGCAGGCCTCGGTGTCGCCATGTCAGACGAAGAGTCCGGCGAGCTTACCTTAAGCCTCGACCTCATGAACTACGACGGCAAAACCCTGACCGGTTCCTACGACTGCCGCGCCCCGATCTGCGCGACAAAAGAAAACCTGTACGATACCGCCGGGCAGAACATGAAAAAAGGCGGCTTCTCCATGGAGGGCAGCGGAATGTTCCCACCGCATCACGTCCCGGCCGACAGCCCGTTTGTCCAGACCTTGCTGCAGTGCTATACGGACGTTACTGGAAAACCAGGCAAAGCCTTTGCGATCGGCGGCGGAACGTATGTGCATCATCTGAAAAACGGCGTTGCGTTTGGATGCGCGGATCTTGAAGTTGATAACCGTATGCACGGAGCAGACGAGTTCGTGGAAATCGAATGCCTGAAAGAATGCGTTGTAATCTTCGCGGAGGCGATTGTGCGGATCTGCGGGGAATAAAAATCTGTCAGTAAAGAGGAAAGAAGAGTCCCAGTGCTGTAAACTATTTTAAACGGCATGGGACTCTCTTACGCAACGGAGAAAGAATTGATGAGGGCGGGAACATGAGAGAAACACTGGGAATTTTGCTGGGATTTTTTCTGGCGGCGGCACTGGGATATCTGATCTCGGGAATCCGTCAGAAAGAGCAGGAAAAAGAGATTCTGGAAAGCTATATGGATTCCTCTCAGGAGATTTATGAGATTATCCAGCAGAGAATGGATGTGACGAGAAAATTCCGTCATGATCTGCTGAGCCATGTACAGACGCTGGAGTATCTGATCGAGAAGCAGAAAGATCCAGATCAGGAACTCAGAAAATATGCGGATCAGCTGACGGAAGAATACCGGAAAATACAGAGAGGAGCCTTCTGCCGGGATGAGATCACAGATGCGTTTCTGATGATGGAAAAACAGGTCTGTACAGAAAAAGAGATTCCCTTTCAGATTCAGGTATCAAAAATCTGCATGGAATGGATGATGCCTGTGGAACGAATCGGATTTTTACACAATCTGCTGGATAACGCCATCGAGGCAAACGGAAGAATTCCGGAAAATGAAAGAAAAGAGATTTCTTTTTATATAGAAGAGGATTCCCGTTTCTGCACGGTAGAATTGAAGAATGCGCTTGCTAGCAATGAGGTTTTCAATTTTAAGACCTGGAAAACAGACGGAGCGGAGCACGGCGTGGGAACAACGATTATTCATGCAATTGTGGAAAAATATCATGGAACCAGCAAAACCTTGTGGGATAAAGAAAATCACAGTCTGGATCAGAAATTTGTTTTTCCGATCGAACATCTGACAGAAAAGAGGAAAACAGAATGAAAGATCCTAACTTAAGCGAACTGATCCGGATCTGTATCCGCTGCTGGCTGTATCTGGTTCCGCAGGCGTTTCTGGGCATTCACCTGTTTTCTATGTTTATGCGGAAAAAACACAGCATGAAGCCGTTGATGATCTGGCAGCTTCTGCGTGTGATTCTGATCGGCGGCATCAGCGATATCATTTTGCGGGGATACTATGGAAATGAGAGCTGGTGGGAAATCCTGATGATGTTTCTTTCTGTCCTGATTATGATCGCAAATACGGTTCTCTTTTACTATAGCTTTGAGGGCAGCCTTCCAAAGGTTGTATTGGGCGGAATGCTGGCAGATATTGTGACGGCGATGATTCATTATCCATCAATCTGCATTGTGGATCTTCTGGCAGGACGCCAGCTTTATATTCTGAAATGTCCAGCAGAGCCATGGGATTTGCTGATTCCCGTTCTGGAATATCTGTTTTACCGGCTGGAGAAAAAAACAATCATCAAGGTTCTGAAAGGATATCGGGATTTCGAAGCAAGATATCTGAAAATCATCTGGGTACTTGTATATTTCCTTCCTGTCATGTATTATGTGCCAAGTGGATTGACGGACACACAGGTTATGTTTCTGGATGATATTATGATTATTCTGATCATGATATTCAGCATCTTAAGCGTACTGCGGCGTCAGCATCAGGTGCTGGCGGATTATGAATTTCTTTCAGAACAGCAGAAAATGGCAGAATACCATTACCAGATTCTGACAGAACAGATTCCGCAGATGGAGCAATATCAGCAGACCATTTCGGAACAGATGGAAAGAATCATGGCCGGAGCCGGTGAGATATCGGGAGAAACGCTGAAACAGTATGCAGAGAACCTGAAAACAATCAGCAGTCAGGTGCGGCAGGGCATTTATTGCAAGGACCGAATGATAGATGCGGTTTTGTGCGCGTGGAAATCCAATCTGGAGAAGAAGAAAATTGAACTTCATTACCAGATAGCGGGATATGACAGAGGAGAGATTGCAGAAAAAGATCTGGCAAAAATCCTGATTGGAATTCTGAACTGGGGCGAAACGCTTGTAAAGAAAGAAGAACAGGGCGAGATCCAGCTGAAGATAACAGGCGTAAAAAATCAGTTGATTCTGGAATGTCTTACCTCTTCCAGACGCCAGAATCCGATGAGCCGGAAACTGTTCCGCGGACTTTTGAAAAAGTACAATGGAAAAATGCAGGAGAAAAAAGAAAAGACAGGTGAAATCGGACTGACGGTTATTTTGTCCAGACAGGTCATTCTTTAAAGAAATAACCAACAGCATATGCAGCAGGACTGGAGAAAACGAGAATGGATTTAAGAATAGGAATTTGCGACGACAAGCCGGAGTGGCTGGAAAAAGCGGGAGATACCGTAAAGCGCTGTGCCGAACAGATGCAGAAAAAAGTGGAGATGTATTTCTTTCAAAATGGCAGTGAACTTCTGAAAGAAGAACATCCCAAAATGCATATTCTGTTTATGGATATAGAAATGCCGGGAGAGAGCGGAATAGATCTGGCCATGGAAGTGAACCGGAAATGGCCGGAATGCCAGATTATCTATCTGACCAATTACTGGTCGTACGCTATGGACGTCTATGAGACGCATCATGTTTACTATATCGTAAAAGAAAAATTCGAGGAAAAACTGCCAGCCGTGCTGGAAAAGGCGATAGAACAGCTGCGGAAACAGAACAGGAGAATTGTTCTTCAATGCCACGGAGGCGTAAAAGCAAATCTGAAACTGGATGATATTCTGTATTTTGAGCGGGACAAGCGAGTCACGTATGTGGCTACAACGGAAAAAGAATATACGGTGGATGATAAAATACAAGAAATAGAAGAAAGAATCGCCAGTGAGGATTTTGTACGATGCCATACGAGTTTTCTGGTTAATTTTTCTTATGTGAAGGAATGTACGAAGAAGAAAATGCTGCTGGAAAACGGGAAAATTGTGGATATCAGCAGGAGTTACTGGAAAAAGACAGAAGAGGCGTATGTGGAATGGGTGAAGAGGTGGGTGAGGTAGAAACAGAATAGGGATAGAACAGGGGAAAAATACTGCACGGGAAAGGTGTAGTATTTTTTTTGTGCAAAAAAAATGGGAGAGAATATGGAGAAAAGATGTAGAAAAAATGCTGATTATTACAAAAAAAGTGCAGATTGTGCAGCATATGTGAGGGCAGAGATGATATATGGTATTATTTTGAAAGAAAATCATAAAAACTTTAAGACATACAGTATGTATATAGCACGTAAATGATTTTTCTTTTATAGTAACAAAATTATGAGATTGAACTAAAAGTATATATTGCATTGATAGATATAGAGTGCTAAAATTATTTTATAATAGTAAGAGAAGACAGAAAATAATACCTGCTTTAAAAGGAACGACAGAATTTTATCTGGTATATAAAATATACGTTTGTAATTTGAAAACAAGAGATATTATGGGGGAAAGAAATGGGACAAGTTACAAGATATTCACAAAGTGAACAGGCATGGAATAGATCTGAACAGAATAGAATTACGGAACTTCAATTAGCCAGAGGCTTTCAAACTGCGGATATTTATTTGAACAGAGCATATTTGGATGTATTTTCTGCTGCGCCAATTATTTCACTGAATCGTTCTGAAATGGATATATCAAAACTTCGTCTGTTCGAAATATCGAAGTTAGTTTTTGATGCAGAGGAAAAATTTACAGATAAATTGATGAGTGTTTATTCAGCACTTCATAGCATGGAAAGTTCAATTGCAATGCTCATAGATAGTGATGGAGAAAAAATCCAGTTTTATATTGGAACTCGTTCTGAAAAAAATCCTGCGATTGCAGGAGATATTTTAGAGTCTACATTAAAAGGAAATTTTCCAGGAATTGTTTATGAAACAAAAAGTATGAATGACATTCAAAATTTAATTACTGATATACAAATGCAAAAATCAAAGAGTCTTTCGTCTGTTTCTATAGTGCCCTCGATTCGGGGTGAAGAACAAAAGATGGATACATTTGTACAGGGAATTGAAAAATTTATTGACGCGATGAATGGGAAAAAATATACCATGTTATGTTTGGCTACGCCATTAGACTATCAAACAATGGAGAAAAGAAAACATGGATATGAAGAACTTTGTTCTGCATTGACACCACATGCGAAAATGTCAGTGGCTTTTGGAGAAAATGAAAGTTTGGCTTTGAATAAAAGTATATCAGCAAGCTTTTCAAAATCTGTAAATAGAAGTGTTAGCAATTCAAATACAGTTAGTTCATCGAATTCAAGTGGGACAAATGCAAGCGCCAGTAGCGGGAGCAGCTATAATGGAAGCTTTTCAGGAGACGGCAGTAGTTTCGGTTGGGGTGGAAATAGTGGATATTCTAATGGATCTTTTGACTCGTATACATCGGGAAATTCTTTTACCAAAGCTATATCAGATAGTGAAGGCTCAAGTACAACAGAAGGAATGTCAAAAGGAGAAACAGAGACGGTTGGTTCTTCAAAAACGGTTACATTGAACTTCGAAAATGCGGGTGTAAATAATTTAATTGAAAGAGCTAAAGCACAGTTAGAACGTTTTAAAATGTGTGAATCCTTTGGAATGTGGGAATTTTGCAGCTATTTTATGTCAAATGATATTCATACTTCTGCGCTTGCGGGAAATGTATATAAGGCATTAATGACAGGAGAAAAATCGGATGTTGAAAGTGCACATTTTAATATATGGTCGCTAAATCAAAAAGAAAAGATTCAAAAAATTGAGGAAAATGTTTTACATTTTGTGCATCCTAGAGCAGAAATACAAGCTTTTGAAGAAGGATACAGTAAACAAATAGTAACGCCGACGAATCTTGTGAGTGGAAACGAGTTGCCACTTGTAATGGGATTGCCTAAAAAGTCTGTTGCTGGTCTCGCCGTTATTGAAATGGCAGAATTTGGACGTTCTGTTGTTTATGAAAATAATGTACCAGTAAGACCGATAGAGTTTGGTAATATATATCACATGGGGGTAGTAGAAAAATCCAGAGTACTTATGGACTTGGACTTATTGGCGTCACATTGCTTTATTACAGGATCCTCTGGATCTGGAAAATCCTATGCGACCTATGAATTGTTAGAACAACTTTTGCAAAATGATGTAAAAATCATGGTTATTGAACCTGCTAAAGGTGAATATAAGCAAATATTTGGGGGATTAAAGGGAATTAAAATTTTTACAACGGATCCCAATTCATATAGGCTTTTGAAAATTAATCCATTTCAGTTTCCTGACAATATTCACTTACTTTCACATATAGAACAATTGCTACAGATTTTTAATGCTTCGTGGCCGCTATATGCGGCGATGCCGGCAATATTAAAACAAGCGGTTGTAGATAGTTATACACGTTGTGGCTGGGATGTACAGAATTCTATTTGGATTCCGGGTATTTGCGATCATAAATATCCGGTATTTGCGGATGTTTTAGAGATTCTTCCAGAAATTATTAACACATCGGATTATTCATCTGATTCAAAAGGAGATTATAAAGGGGCATTATTAACAAGAGTTCAGTCGATGACAGTTGGAATTAACGGATTGATTTT
This sequence comes from Fusicatenibacter sp., assembly GCF_977045365.1. Taxonomy (NCBI): domain Bacteria; kingdom Bacillati; phylum Bacillota; class Clostridia; order Lachnospirales; family Lachnospiraceae; genus Fusicatenibacter; species Fusicatenibacter sp. The sequence goes on along the minus strand of NZ_CDRRUH010000014.1, from coordinate 20,202 downwards.
TAAGAACAGCCTTGGAATTGAAGATTCGTTGTTGTTTGATAGTAATGTCATTGTGGATTTAAGTGAATTAGGTTCGGATGAAGCGATTGCCTTGATTATGGGCGTTTTAATTATGAAATTAAATGAATATCGTAAAGCACAGAGAAAAGAAAATTCCCGGATGATATTAAATTCACAACTGAATCACGTGACTGTATTAGAAGAGGCACATAATCTGTTGAAGAGGACCTCTAAGGATCAAAACCAGGAAGGCGCCAATATGGTTGGAAAATCTGTGGAAATGATCAGTAATTCTATTAAAGAGATGAGAACGTATGGTGAGGGATTTATTATTATTGATCAGTCACCAATGGCAGTTGATTCTTCGGCGATTGAAAATACTTCAACCAAAATTATTATGAATACTCCAGCTAAAGAAGCTTGCGAGGAATTAGGAAGCGCACTTTCGCTTAGCAATGAACAGACTAAAGAACTTTCACGTTTGAATGTAGGGGTTGCGGCGGTATTTCAAAAGGGATGGCTTTCACCAGTACTAATGAAAGTAGATAAGTGGGATAACCGATATAATACACAAGTGGAGATGACGAATACAGTTGATTTGAGAGTTACAAGAGGAGAACTTTTAAATGCACTGTATGAGCAGAAAAATGAAGAAAAATTTTCACCCATGCGTTTAAGAACAATTACACGTTCTTCAGTAGTCCCAATTGATAAAAAAAGAGAATTGGATGAAGTTTTAAGGTCGTATAATGAACGATTTCCAGTAAACCATCCATTTGATCGGTATTATTATGGAAATCTACTTATCGAATTAATGGGATGTGAACAGTTATTTAAGGTAATTCCATTGAGTGGGATACCAACTTATAAAGAATTTGATGAAGTGGATGAAAATACACGAGAATTTTCTGAGATGCTATATGCTTATAAAAAAGGAACAGAATCTTGGTTTAAGAAATTTTTTGATGCATTTTCTTTTTATATTGCTAGTGATAATGAAAAAGCAAAAGCGGATGGAATTTTAAGTATGCTATATGTAGTTGGGCATGAAGGAAAGATAAAATATTATCGAGATGACAGACTTGCGATGCTATGTAGAATGTTATACAGACAATTAGGAATTCTGTTATGAGAGAGAACTGGAGGAAAAGAATATATGACATTTGGTGGATTTAAAGAAACTAGTGAATCAATGGAAAACAATGAAGCCAAGACTGAAAATACAGAAAAAAAACGTAATCAGATTTTGGAAATTCCAGACGAATATAAAGATGATTTTGATAAAAAAATAGAAACCAGTGAAAATAAAGAGCAACAGACGGATACTGAAAAAAAGGATACACCAGAGGGGGGAGAAAAAAACGGATGGTTTGAAAAAATCAAAGGTTTTTTTTCAAAAGAAAAGGAAAATAACATTGAAAAAGAAGATGAGCCAGAAAAGAGCGAAAAGCCGGATAAACACCGCTCATTTGTTGATTCGCAAAAAGTGGATATGAGTCCAGAAGAGGTTAAAGCATATAATGCTGCACATGGATATGAGGATAAAGTAACAGAACGACCTAAGGGAGGCATTGATCGAGAAAAGACGCTTGAAAATGAAGATCCGCGTCGGGATGCATATAATGTGGAAAAAGAAGATACTGAAGATACGACAAATAATTCTTTATAGGAGATTATAAAGTGAGATGGCAGCAGATATACAAATTCAATTTAATCCGTTTCAACAACAGTTGAATATTCTTATTGACGGAAAACAAATTTCAACGTATAGCCATTTGATACAATTTGCAGACGAAAGTATTTGGCAATGGCATTCGGAAATATTGAATGCTCTTTATAATGAATTGCAGGATGATTTTTCTCTTACTTTCATTGGAACAGAGCTGGACGCCGAAATCATGTGTTTCACATGTAAAAAGAGTAATCATTGCTTAAAATATACCCCAAGACTTCCGGTGATTAATCGCTCTATTCAAAAAAGACTTGGAGAATTAAATCAGCTGATAAAAAATCAGAAAAATATTTTGTGTAAAAAAACAATTATAGAGGCAAAATTTATTATTCCGAATAAATATCAAGATTGCTTAGAAGATATTTTGAGCATCGATATTAGAAATTTGTTTTGTGAGGTAAAAGTAGAGGCATCAAGTAAAGAAAAAATATGTATAGAAAACCCCGAATTAACATATCTATTTATTCTTTCTGAAAGCATTTCTGAGGGGAAAGCAATAGCAGATAAATACACATTACAAAAATACACATTACAAAATCCGATTTTTATAATGTGTCAAGGAAATGCAAATAAGCTGGTAGAAATTAGTGATTCTTGTTTGATCTATGAATGGGATTTTCAAAATATTATTTCGGGAGTATTTGAATGCTTTTTGGGATTCCCACTTAGGAATGCATTGAGAATATGTATTCAAAGTCTTAATGATTATGCCTGGATGCAAGAAAAAGTAATTGATATTACAACTATGGAACCCAAAATAAATATTGTGCTTGATAGTACGGTTGAAGTAGGAAAAAGTAATGCTATACAGATTACTTGTGATCCTCCGGTAAAGGAACCACCCAAAATAGTATTTAACATTTTGGATAAAACGATAGCGTCTACGAACAATCTTGCGATATTTGGTATAAAAACTGGGATAACAGAGATAGAAGCGTATCGTTATGGAAGTAAAATTCCGTTTCAGGTAATTAAACTGAACATTATTCAGCGTAACAGAATTAAAAAAATCATTTTAGATGAAGATGAGTTGATTATTGGAATTGGGGATAGAAAAAAATTGAATTTTGAATATTTCCCGATAGACGCAGATAATGTCAGCAATGTAACATGGATGAGTTCGAATAAAAAAATAGCCGAGATAGATTCGGAGGGATTATTAATTTGCAAAGCAAGTGGAAAATGTAAAATTTTTTGTACGGCGGAAAATGTTTCGGCAGTGTGTACGTGTGAAGTATATCCGTATCTGGAAAATCTTAGTGTTGCATTGCCGAATGGAGAAAACAAGGAATTGCAATTAGAGCAGATGCAGGAATATGAGTTACAAGTAAAGACGTATCCAGAAAATAGTATTGATGGTGAGTGGTTTGTGACAAGTTCAGATTATAATGTTGTTAATATAGTAGGAAATAAGATACTGGCAAAAAATACGGGAATAGCAAATGTTAGCGTAACCAATGTATCGAAACGAAAAAGTGTATCGTTTACAGTGAAAGTTTACAAAAAAAAGAAGAAATTCATTGAAAGATTTTTAGGAAAACATAGCAGTTAAGAATGTAAAAAGGAGGGGAAATACTAATAGGCCAAGACGTCCTTAGAAAGGGACAAGAAAACTACTGTTTTGAAAGGAGTATGTGAGATGGGAAAATATATAGGAATTGATTTAGGAACGACATTTTCATGTATGGCGTATATTAATGAAGAAGGACAGCCAGTGGTTATTCCGAATGGCGAGGGAAAAAATACGACACCGTCCACGGTTTTATTTGATGGAACTTCAACGATTGTAGGAGAAGAAGCAAAAAACCAAAGCATTATAGATCCACAAAATTTTGAACAGTTTGTAAAACGTCATATGGGAGAAAGGGACTATTTGTTTTCGACCGAAGATGGGGAAAAATATTCGCCAGAAGCTATATCGGCAATTATTCTTGCAAAAATGAAGGCAGATGCAGAGCAGCATCTCGGAGAACCAATAGAGGGGGCTGTTATTACAGTACCGGCATATTTTAATGAGGCACAGAGAAAATCAACAATGGATGCTGGCAAAATTGCGGGATTAAATGTGCTGGCGATTATTAATGAACCAACGGCAGCAGCATTGGCGTTTGGAATAGCCAAAGGAACCGAAAAAGAACAAACTATTATGGTTTATGATTTAGGCGGTGGTACTTTTGACGTTACGGTCTTAAAATTCGATGCTGAAAATATTACAGTTCTTGGAACTGCTGGAGATCGTAAACTGGGAGGATATGATTTTGACGAAAGAATTATAAATGCGGTAATTGAAGAAGCAGCAGAACAGGGACTGGACATAAAAAATGATTTGGTCGCACGTCAAGAATTGCAATTAAAGGCGGAAGAAGCTAAAAAGACACTTTCCGTAAGAGAAAAAGCAAATATTGTTTTGAATATAGGGGGATGTCCATTTAAGTATTCTTTAACGAGAGAAGAATTTGTGGATCTTGTTGAACCATTATTATTTAAAACGGTAGGAAGTATGGAAACGGCATGTGATGAGGCAGAAATAGAATATTCGGATTTGGATAAGATCTTATTGGTTGGCGGATCAACAAGAATGCCGATAGTAAGAGAATCAATTGAAGAAGAAACTGGAATTGTCCCATCATCAGAAGTACATCCAGATGAAGCGGTTGCAATTGGAGCGGCGTATTATGTATTAGATGCATTAAAAACAGAGAAGAAAAAGGTAGAGAAAGGAGAAAGTGATAATAAGCAAGTTTTGAACGCAGCAATACCGGAAACATCCAAAAAGTATACTTTTACAGATGTTACGTCACATGGGATTGGAATTGTTTGTACGGGAAATAATGATCTGGAGTTTAATTCTGTTATACTGCCTAAGAATACACAAGTGCCAGCGGAGTTTACAAATGAGTATTGCACGACGGTTCCATTTCAAGAAAAGTTGTATATTCAGGTAACACAGGGAGAGGAGGAAGACCTTCGATATGTAACGGTTATTGGAACAGCAGAGATAGAAATAATGCCACGTGAAAAGATTGTTGGAATTGAAGTTACAATTTCATGTGATGAGAATTCAATTATCCATGTTCGAGTGTATGATATGGATTTACAGAGAGATTTAGGTGAAATGCATATTGACAGAGTTTCAAATCTTACAGAAGAGGAAATTAGCAAAAATAAGCAAAGGATAAGCAAACTTGATATTAGTGGTGAGTAAAATAAATTACGATGAGAGGACAAGATATTATGACAAAGGGCAGTAAAATTTGGTTGTGGATTTTAATGATTGCCGGGGGATTTTCGGCAATTGCAGGTCTTGCTGCTATGAAGTATTCAGCAGGAACTGGAATTTTAACAGTGATAATAGGCAGTTGTCAAATAGCAGGAGCGGCTCTTTTATTATTTAAACAAAAAAAAGAAGGATTCTATCTTATCTGTGTAATAGCTGTTGTTGATTTTATTTATAGTATGATAAATCATACCAGTATATTAATGGCATTAATACGTCTAATAGGAATGCCTGGTATTACCTATTTATTGTTATATAGGAATTCAGAAAGTAAAAATCAGAAAATGCCGGCTGAAAATCCTGATGTAGTACCGGTGCAGAATGCTTCCAACAATTCTAATATGGAAAGTACTGCGAGAGTGGAGTTGGATTTTGAAGAAAATAAGAATACGGCAGAAGCAAGTAGTACGAAAACAAGTGAACGAGCATCAGATCCTAACGGAACGAAAGAAAAAACGCAGACTACACAAAATACTGCAAAAAAATCCACGGGATCATTTGAAAATAAAATGCCTGTTTTTGGATCTGCGAAAAAAATGGATATTTCGGAAGATCTCTATAAAGAATTAGAAATAGATAGAGCATGGGACGAAAAAACAATTCGAACATATCTGAAAGGAATTCAAAAGATTTGGACACAGCGTCAGGGGGCAACAAATGATAAGGAACAATTGCTTTTAATTGATAAAGTTTTAAAGCTGATAGAGGATGCTTATAGATTTTTAACAAAAGCAATTAAGAGACAACAATATGATCAGGCGCTGGAACTTGCCTATAAGGCCGGAAAGATTAGAGATGTGGCAGAAGAAAAATTACTTTCGTTGCTTGAACGGGCAAAAGCATATTATCGTAAGGGAAATTTGCAATTAGCAACAAAATTTGCAGAAGAAGCTATAGAGGGAAAAGTCAACGATGTTTCTGCATATGACCTTCTGGTGCATTGTTATTTTGAAAATGGTATTTATGATAAAGCATTAGATATAGTAGATAAAGGACTTGCAGTTTTTGCAAGTGATCTTAATTTACATTGGCTGGGAGCAAGAATTGCGACTATTGGAACAAAAAATTTTGAAGAGGCACAGCAAAGGGTTAATGCGTTGCTTGAACTGGCGCCAGATAAATCTATTGGGCATTCAGAACAAATTTATTTACATTTGAGAAAAGGGGATGAGGATCTTGCTTTTCAGGAGATAGACTCTTATATAACTGCACATCCAGAGGATGAAGAGTTTAAACAAGGAGTTGCATATGACTTGGATGCGTATTCGAACACGTGTTATTATTATGACGCAGCACAAAATTCTTCCTTTATTGCGGATAAAACGTCTTATGAAAAATGTCTAGCATTGCGGTCAAAAGCTGTAGAGATTTTTGAAGATGAGCATACGCAGAATCAGTTGGAAAGAGCTAAATATTATGGACGAAAAGAATGGAATGACTGGAATATGCCATCTATTAAGTTATTAGCTTTATATGGAACTATTTTTACTGTGATGGGATTTGCGGCAGATATGTTTTTGGCGTTTGGCATTGTATTATATGCAGTTATGGGGGTTTTAATTTATTTTAGTTTTAGACCATATTGGCAAATTAATAAAACATATGTTACCGGTGAAATGGGAACCGCAGAAAAGATCATTAATCGTGTAGGAGATGCAACTGCACAAGCTGCCATTTGGGGATTCCAAGCATTTATTAAACTTCTGGGCATTCTTTTTAAATTGTTTTTTGTACTTGTAAAATGGTTAGATTTTTAAAAAAGGTCTAATGGGTGAATGGATAATATTGAAATAAGCAAGAGCGAATTGAGATAGTGTCTGGTATAAGAAAAAGAGTGAGTACAAATAATAAATTAGGCGGATTATTTTAATCCGCCTAATTTATTATTGGAAGTGTGGTTGATTTTAGCAACTATAATTTTCTTTCGAGATCATTCAGCTCCTGCTGTTTTAAAAGCAGATCCAGCATTTGATTTACGGTTAACAAGGTAGATGTATTACAGCGGCTGAGTTTTTCAGCAATTTCTTCATCAATCAGGCGATCACGCTTGGCATATTGGGTATCAAGAAGAAAATAATCAAGATCCTGATCCAAAGCAAGCGCCAGCTTGGTAAGCATGGAAAGAGAAACTTTTGTCTGTGCGGTTTCAATGTGACTAATATGGTTATTCGAACAGCCGACCAGACTTCCGAGATCTGCCTGACTGAGTTTTTTTTGAAGGCGAGCAGTGCGAATGCGTTGTCCGACCATTGTATAGTTAATTTCCGGCTGCATGAGGAACCTCCGTAGTAAATATAATTTTTATATTATAAATGGATAAAAAACATAGAACAACCAACTAATAATATATATTGCATTTATTGATGTAATATGATAAAATTTTTGTGAAAAATAGATGAATTGAAAAGAAATACGAAATGGAAATAAGAAAAAATAAACAATAAAAACTTTGGTGGTGTGGGGGAAAATGATAATAGATCACTACGATAATTTATCTTTTGATGAAAAAGAGTATTATAACAAGATATATTACGGAATATTAAAAGGAAATGATTCAATTCGGCTCCCGGGATTATTTGATGCGAAAGTTCTGGACAAGATCATTATGGTACTCAAATATGAGCATGCTGAAATATTTTATGTGGATTTTCAAAGAATGGAATATGTCATAACCCCAGAAGAACTTATTTACTATATCCGTTATACAATGCCGATAGAAGTGCGAAACAAAAAGAAAAATATTATGGAAAATTGGATTGCGGATAGCCTGGAGTGGATGAAAATTCAATCAGGCGATTCGGAATCAGATATTTACAGAAAGGTTCATAATTATCTTATTCGAAATATTTTGTATGATTATGAAGCGCTGCAAAATCCAGAGATGCATCCGGAAGCATTTACAATAGGTGGGATTTTTGAAAATAAAAAGGCAGTTTGCGAAGGAATAGCGAAGGCATTTAAAGTGTTATGCGATTATGTGGGGGCAAAAAATGTGTATGTTGTAAATGGAACGGCTTTAAGTAAAAGGTTAAAGATGATATATCCTCATACGTGGAACATGGTAAAGTTTAATGGGCAATATAGTCACATAGATGTTACCTGGGATCTTGAACCTAGCAGGACGAGCAGATATAACAGGTACGATTATTTTATGGTTCCAGATGAATGGATGCAAAAGGATCATGATTATGATAACAGTATCAGATGCGACGCAGTAGAACAATCCTACTTTTATAGACAGAGCTGTTTGATTCCCGGACCTAATTCATTAAAAAAATTTTTAGATGAAAAACTGCAGAATAAGATATCTGTTTTATATTTTAGAATTAATGGGGAAAATGGTCTTCCTGACGATATAGATAGTAAGGTAGATAATATAGTGCAGGAAGCGGTGCGAAAGTATGCCACATCAGACTATATGATTCAAACAGTTTCAAATCAACTGCAGAATATATATTTCTATAAAATTAGTGACAGGTGGTGAAGAGCGTTGAGCGATGAATTACAGCGGGCGGATAAAGGCATTTCCGGTTTCCTGCGATCTTTAATGATGACAAGTACAGATCGGATAAATGCATGGAATCGAGGAATAATAGAATATCAGCCATGTTTTATTGATGCTTTTTTTACACCTGATCGTGGTGTATACAATGCAGTAATTTCCGGCGGTGAAAATAAAATGCGTGTAAAGGCCATGGCAGCTCAAGCGATCTGTGCGGTGAAAAATAATTTTCCTGTTGTAATATTACATGAAGGAAATTATGAATTAGAGGATCAAATAAGAAATGTTTTTGGCGGAAATGATAAATTTGTAGAAGTAAATAATGATACATCATGCTTTGAGCCGTTGTTTTCTTTAAATGAGTTGGAAATTGCAAATCAAATTATGGAAACCGCTTCCGAGTCATACGATATGGGATGGAAAGCCCGTTATTATATTGAAGGAATTGGGGAGTACTTGAAAAAGAGCGGCAAAAACCTGTCATTCAATATGTTTTCAACGTGTCCTCATGCACAGATGTTTGAAAAAGTGGAAAATTTACGCATGCAGGGTGGCATTAACGATATAGAAGAACAACAAATCAAGTCAAAATTAATGAAAGGTCAAAGCGAAATTGAAAAATTAGATACTTATATGGCGAGTTTAAAAATGGAAATGGGTGATTTACGATATATTCCGGGAAATGGTCAGCAACCAATCAATATCATCAGTGCACTGAATAATGCGGAAATCATTTGTATTGATATAGTGTCGGCAATGAATAAATTACTGCTCAATACGCTGGTATTTCAGTTAAAACTGGCTCTTTCAAAGGGAATCCGATATACATTAATTGTAGATTCTATATCCTTAAATGCAAATGAAGCATTTGCCAATTACTTAAAGGCACCAACAGACAGAATATGTACATTAATTGCTGCAGATGATTTTTATTCTATGGTAGGCGGTGACGAAAAAGCTTTTAATGCACTTATGGGGCGTTGCCAGATTGCGGTTGTGATGTCTCATGCTTCTGGAAACAGTGCGACGAAGTGGGCTGAAATCTTTGGGCAATATGATAAATATGAAACCTCTTATTCCAGAGCGAAAGGTTCTAGTAAGAGAACACCATTTTCCTTGTTTGCCAGCCCATATCAGAATAACACAGTTAACATAAACGAGCGACGTGAATACGTGGTTAAGCCAGAAAAAATCATGAGAATGGGATATGGTGAAGCCTATGTATTGACAGCTGCGAGAGGGGAACTGGCGCATCTGATCTTAAATGATGAGTGATAAAAATTTGAATGAAAGGATATTTATAAAAAATGGCAAAAAGTAATGCTGAAAAAAGAGCCGCGTTCATTGAGAGTCTTAGAACTGATTCTGTGAGCCAGGAGCAAGCAGATGAAAAGAGAGAACAAGTGACCGGCAACAATGCAAGTGATAATGAAGATAATAATGAAAGTAATGGTGAAAATAAAGGAGAAGCACCGGAACTTGAGCGTTCATTAGATGAGGAAGTTGGCGAGGAACGATAATACCAAAATGGTATTGCAGGAAAGGATCTTGATATGAGTGTAGGAAAAAGCATTTTAGAAGGATCGGTTGTTTCAAGAAATGCGGCGCCGCGGATGCCAGTTAATTCCACCGTGGTATTAAAAGGAGAAATGAATGGAAAATCTGCCATGATAGGTCTTGATGAAGACTTGCTTAGCAAACAAATGCTCCTGGTTGGAGGAACTGGATGTGGAAAAAGTACACTTTTTTATCATATGATCCGACAGTTAAAAGATAAAATGACAGATGACGATGTTATGATTATTTTTGATACAAAAGGAGATTTTTATTCCAGATTTTTTGATTCATCCAGAGATTACGTTATTGGAAATTCCAGTCAATATTATGAAGAATCGGAACGATGGAATATATTTAAGGAGATCGTTGCAGATGGATGGGAAGACAAGCAGGTAATTCTCAATGTACAGGAAATATGTAAAGCTTTTTTTGAAGAACGAGTGAAAAAGAGTAACAATATATTTTTCCCAAATGCAGCACGAGATCTTCTGGCAGCAATATTAGTTACCATTGTACGTTTGGGAGCAGACAGTAAAGAATTTGTGAGAAAAATTTTTTATAATGATCGCTTTAAAGAATACCTGGATTCGTCATCAGGAGAAAAATTATGTGAGCTTTTAGAGGGGTATCCCGATATGAGATCTGTTTTAAGCTATATCAAGGGAAACAACCAGCAATCCCAAGGAGTTTTAGCGGAAATGTATTCCGTTGTTCGAGACATTTTTATAGGTGTTTTTAATGAAAAAGGTGGATTTTCACTTCGAAACTTTGTACGTCAGAAAGGTGGAAGAACTTTATTTATTGAATATGATCTTTCTATTGGAAATGTTTTGACACCGGTATACAAGATAATGTTTGATCTTGCATTAAAGGAAGCTCTGGGGCAGACGAAAAACAGAGAAAATGTTTATATGTTCTGCGATGAATTCAAACTAATACCTAATTTACAACACATAGAAGATGGGGTGAATTTTGGGCGTAGTTTAGGCGTGAAGATTTTTGCAGGACTGCAGAGTATAGAGCAGTTATATGAGACTTACGGAATAAGCAGAGGAAAAAATCTGGCAGCTGGTTTTTCAAGCATTATTGCATTTCGAGCCAATGATGTAACAACAAGAAATTACATATCTAATTTGTACGGAAAAAATATGGTATTGGAGCAATATCAGAAAATGAATGGAGAATGGGAAGAAGAAAGAAGAATGGGAAACACAGTAGAAGACTGGGACTTGAACAGCCTGAAGGTGGGAGAAGCAATCGTAGGTTTACCGTTTGAACAACCATTTCGGTTTTATTTTGAAAAGTATAGTGGGCAGTATTAAAAGAATATAAAGTTTTTTCGGGAAAAGCGTATTTATTATGATATATAAAATAGAAGCCCGGAATTACTTTAAGACAAAAGAAAGGAGAGAGGAAAAATGTCTTCGGAAAAAAATACTGAAGAAGAAATGCTGATTCAGAAAGGTTACAAGCTTAAGATTCCGCAGTTGATGCACCAGCCAGTTGTCATTGCTGTTGATGTCAATAATTCTATGAACACCATGGAGGCGGGGCAGCAGAAAACAAACTTGAAGTTAATACAGGATGTGATCAATCAGATTGGACAGGATTCAGAATTGAAAGAGGAAGACAAGAAGACGATTGACCTCTGTGTTATGGCATTTTCAGATGATGATGGCATGGAAGGTTGGCTGCCCTTATCAGAGTATCATGGTGGAACTACACGGAATAAGACAGAGTTTCATGATGTGGTGAAAAAGTCATTGAATGCGGTACGTACCATAAAAAAATCTATACGATGCAAGGAATTCTATGCAAATGTCCGTTGATTTTTATTATTACCGATAGAGACACGGATCCGAAGTACAATAGCAGTGAAGTCGCAGAAGTAAAAGAATTGTGTGAAAGATATGTAGATACCAACAAAGTAGCTCTTGATGTTATTCTATTGCCAGGTGGAACTGCTTCGGGTGTCAAACAGTTGAGTTCAAAGGTAAAGATTTATAAAGTAGACGATTGCACATATGAATTATCAGTGGTCAAAGAGTTTATTAATGCATCAATGAAACATAGAAGTGGGCCTTGCCCAATTGGGGTGCAGTCGCAGGATTTTTGGAATCCTTGGATAAGCCAGCCTGTAGGAAAAATATCCAACGAAAATCAATGTGTTGCGGACGATGCAGATGTCTGGGCATGATTTAGAAAAAAAATAAAAATTCTTTCGGGGAAAAGCTGGATATTCAGATATATATAATAGGAACCCACAAATTACTTTAAGGATAAACAAGGAGGAAGAAAAAATGTCTTCAGAAAAAAATGCTTATGCAGAAATGCCAGTAACTCAGAAAGTTTACAAACTTGAAACACCACAGTTGATTCATCAGCCAATGATTGTTGCTGTTGATGTCAGCACTTCCATGGACTTCAAGGAAGAGGGACAACAGAAAACAAATCTGAAGTTAGCTGAGGATATGCTTAATCAGATTGGACAGGATCCGGGTTTGAAAGGGGAATACAAGAAGACGACAGACTTCTGTGTCATGACATTTTCGGATGATGTTACTACAGAAAAAGATTGGGCGCCATTATCAGAGTATCATGGTGGAATTACGCTGAATAAAGTGGGTGTGACGGCTTTTCATAATGTAGTGAAACAGTCATTGAATGCGGTACGTGCAATAAAAAGCTCCTATAAGACGAAGGGAATTCGGTGCAAACGTCCGCAGATCTTTATTATTACGGATGGATATTCGACAGACCCGAAGTACAACAGCAGTGTAGTTGCTGAAGCAAAAGAATTATGTGAAAAATATGTGGATACGAACAAAGTAGCCCTTCATGTTATTCTGCTGCCAGGTGGAACAACTTCAGATGCCAAACAGCTGAGTTCAAATGCAAAGCTTTATAAAGTAGATGATTGTGCGTATGGATTACCGGCAGTCAAAGACTTTATTAATGCATCTATCGTGGCATTTTCCAGTTCGGCTCCAGGAACGACTGCACAGATTCAAGTGCCGGATCAGCTGAAAACAACACAGGATGTAAAGAAAACATCCACCGGAAAACGTTACGTCACACAGGATGTAGAAAAAGATACGTGGAACTAAGAATTTATTGTTTGATAACAAAATAAAAGTATAATTATTTAAAAAAAGTGTCGGGGAGCAAAGCAGTCATTTGCTCCCCGATGGTGAAATTATATATGGGAGGAAAGTTATGTTATCAAGTTATTGCTTTTCACTTGTGGGAAAGGATCATATTAAAAAGCATATGCCTTGCCATGATTCCAGTTTGATTGCAGCTATTTCTTCATCATGGAAAATTGCAGTAGTGGCTGATGGCGTTGGAAGCTGTAAGCATGCGGAAACAGCCTCCAAAATCGCAGTGGAGACCGTTGCAAAGTTAATAAAAGAGCAATTTCCACCATTTGTTTCAGATGATCAGACATATTTCAGCGTTATTCGTGCGGCAATGCATGGCGCTGCAAATGCGATTGAAAGATACGTAGAAAAAAATGATGAAGGAAATGAGCGAGAATATCAGACAACTCTTTCGGTTGCAGTTATGAGTAGCAAATTGTTGTACTATGGAAACGCAGGTGATTCTGGAATTATTGCATTGGATGATCAGGGAGAATATCATTTAGTAACAGAGCAACAAAATGATGATGAGGGACGTGTTTATGCAATGCCATCAAATCGCATTTTTGAAGTGGGAAAAGCAAAATTCACTCCGGTTGCAGCATTATGTATGACAGATGGAGTATATAACAATGTAGTTCCTTTTTTACTGCATGATTATAAATTTCAGGTAAATGTGCCGTTTGCTAATCTGTTTATTACATATGCATTAGGGTTGGGAAAATCTAAGGAGCAAGAAACAACAGAAAAGTGTAAAAAGGAAGCGATTCAATATTTGCAGTCTGATGAATGCAAAGACATGACAGATGATTTAAGTGTCGCGGTACTGGTTAATACGAGTTCTGGTTTAACCAGGGAAGAAATTAAATGGGAAGAGCCGGAAATTGACTTTTATGCTCTTAAGTGGAAAGAAATTTCTATTTATCCATCTGAAGAAATCCGAAATAGCGTATTTTATAAATACATTCGTGAAAAAAATCCGGATTGGACAGAAAAACAGATAACGGAACTTTTCAAAAAGTATACTGGTACTCCGAAGCAAGAAGAGATTCCTAAAGAAGAGAAAAGAACGAAATCGGATTCTTCTGAGGAGCAAAAAACGCAGAGCCATACCCAATCAACGGAGGGGGAGAAAAAGCAAGGACAGGAGAAAACACATAGCAATAAAGCACATAAAAATAAAACAGAAAGTGGATTGTACGATTTTTTGAAAAAAAAATTGTAAAGATACAGAAGCTGATATTTATAAGGAAAGGACAATGAAATGATTGCTTATGATATAAATGGCAGAAGCTATTCCCTTAACGAAAGCAATTTGGGCGGGGGAGAAGGTAAATTATATTCTGTTGCTAATCATCCAGAGTTGTATGCCAAAATTTTTAAAGAAGAAAAGCGTACAATAGGAAGAGAAGCCAAAATTCTTGAATGGGAATATATGTTTGAAGCAAATGAACTCGATAAGAATTTTAGTGATCAGGTTGTTATTCCTCGAAAGTGTTTATATTCACAGAAAAGTGGTCAGAACATTCAAACATTTTTGGGATATTTAATGGAAAAACAAACGTCCTTTAAAGTATTAAAAGATGTTTATGTGGAAAACGATCTTAGTTATGCGCAAAAAGTATGGGCTGCACGGAATTTGTGTATTTTGACAAACAGAGTACACTCGGCGCAGCGGGGAATAACAATCGGAGATTACAATGCAGATAATATTGTTATATTTCCTCAAACCAGTACGGCTAAATTTATTGATGTGGATAGTTTTCAGCTGACGATCCACCGCAGTAATAAAAGAATTCTTTGTCCTTGTACAGTAGGTGTGCCCGAATTTATGGCACCTGAAATTGCCAGAAGATTGAAAAAGGAAAAAGCAGATTTGGAAAATGTTGATCAAGATGCGGATAATCCGGTTTTTAATAAATATACGGATTTGTATGCAATGGCTTATCACATTTTTGCACTTTTGATGAATGGAAGTTCCCCATTTGCATCTATGGCTAACATGGAAGAGATTTCACAGCATCCATCGAAAAATGTATCGTCAATCGATATAGATCAATTTCATGCAGCAGAAAAAGGAGAATTCGTGTTTGCACGTCATTTACTTTTTAAAAAAGCACCGGAGTATGCACCAAAATACAAAATGCTTTCTCAAGAATTGCGGAAGTTATTTGAACGCGCTTTTATTGAGGGAGCGAAAAATCCGAAAGTGCGTCCAGAAGCAAAAGAATTTTATGATGCATTGACGGAGTACCTTGAATCTTTAGAGGAATGCCATTGTGGCCATTATGGACACTATATGCCTTCAACGTATACAGGGGAATGTGAGTGGTGCCGCATTGAGAATTTAAAATAATTAACGATAACAGTTCCAGAAAATGCGAGAGTTTTCGCAGCACTGTTTTTAGGTGTTTTCTGGAACTGTTATAAAATCAATGAATAGAAAAGCAGCAGCTTAATTTTTGAGGAGAAATGGAAATGATTGTTTACGATGCAGATGGAAAAGAGTATTTGATTGAAGAAACTGATTTAAAAGGTGGCGAAAGTAAGTTATATACTGTTGAGAAGCATCCGGAATTATGTGCAAAAATTTTTAAAGAAGAATATCGTACAAGAGGGCGAGAAGCAAAAATTCTTGAATGGGAGAACATGATTGAAAGAAATGAGTTAAATAAAAGTTTTTGCGATCAGGTGGTTGTTCCTAAAAAATGTTTGTATCTTCAGAAAAACAATCAGAAATCTTCGGGATTTGCAGGGTGTTTGATGGATGAACAGGCGAATTTTAAGAATATAAAAGAGATTTATACAGCAAAAGACCTTAGCTATCCGGAAAAAGTTTGGATAGCAAGAAATTTATGCGTTCTGACAAACAGAATACATGAGTTAAAAAGAGAGGTGATCATTGGGGATTACAGTAATATTATCGTATTTCCGGCTAATGGTACGGTAAAATTAATAGATGTTGACACTTGTCAGCTTGTGACTATTTATAGAAATAAAAGAGTTCTTTGTCCTTGTACAGTGGGAGTACGAGAACTTATAGCACCTGAAATTGCCGGAAGATTGAAAAAAGAAAAAACGGATTTAGAAAATGTTGATCAAGATGCGGATAATCCTATTTTTAATAAATATACGGATTTTTATGCAATGGCTTATCACATTTTTGCACTTTTGATGAATGGAAGTTCACCGTTTGCATCTATGGCTAACATGGAAGCGATTTCACAGCATCCATCGAAAAATGTATCGTCAATCGATATTGATCAATTTCATGCGGCAGAAAAAGGAGAATTCGTGTTTGCACGTCATTTCCTTTTCAAAAAAGCACCAGAGTATGCACCAAAATACAAAATGCTTTCTCAAGAATTGCGGAAGTTATTTGAACGCGCTTTTATTGGAGGAGCCAAGGATCCAACCGTTCGACCAGATGCCATGGAATTTTATAATGCGCTTACAGAATATTTCCAATCTTTAAAAAAATGTGAATGTGGGCACTATATGCCTTCGAATTACAAGGGAGAATGTGAGTGGTGCAGAATAAATCGTGCAGAAGGTTAAACAAATTATATTATGATGAAACATGAAAAAAGCAATAATGAAAAAAAGATAGAAATACCAGATAACCAGATTGTATATGACCAGAGAAAGGTAATAAACCAGACGATAGCAATAAGAAGAAAAAGGTTTCTTGAGAATGAAAGAAGAGTTGCTATTAATAAAGGTATAAATATAGTTTCTTTTTTGCTGATAGCTGCGGCAGTCCTTTTTCTGCTTCGAGTTCTGCAGATAAAAGAATTTGGTCAGATAAACCAGAAGAGAATTTTCCAAAATTTGCAAAGACTTTATAAAGAAAACGGCATAATAATAGCAGTACATGCGAAAAAAAATCTTTTAGTGATACAAAAAGTAGCAGCTTCTACATTCTTTTCATGTATAGTACCAAATTTTGTATATTTTAGTGTGGGACTACAGGAGTTACCAGGCAGAATAAGCACTAATATTCATGTAAAAGAAGGAATAAAACAAATATGGAATTGCGTTGCTGTTAATATCCAGGTGATAGTAGCAGGAATTCGGAAGTTTATTTCCATAATATCAAACAACCTTTGGTACGTTTTGGATAAAGTTCAAGAAATAGTTACTAAGTTAATAAGAAAAAAATAAGAAGCTTAAAAGGGAAAAAGTATGTTTTATAATATAGCACTAAGAACAGGAATAGCACTTAATTTTATTGCAATCATATCAAACATGTTAATTTGTTTTATAAATGATGAAAGCAGATGGAATGGGCAGATGAAGACGATATCATCCAAATGTAGAAATATTGGCTTGATTTACGTCGCATTAGCTTGGTTTGTTGGAAATGGGGAATTTGTAACTGCGGGTCGGGACACTTACGCACAAGTAGCTTATTGGATGCAAATATTTTCCAGTGGATGGATCATTGTTTTTGTGGCCACGTTGTTTTCAAAACTTTGGAAAAAAGGTGAAGATCTTTCTGGAAAAGCGTTGGTGTCTGCATTATTGTATTTTGTGATTGCTTATTTAATTCATTAAATGAGAAAAATCCAGTACAGTGGATATTGCTTATACAGAATATACTCAGATGATTTCAATGTGGATTGAATCAAAACAATATGCAGAATTGTCATTAAATTATAGTAAGGCGACAGCATTTTTTGCAACAGCAACTTATTTAGAACAGAGGTAGATTATGATTCAAGGAGAAGTAAAAAGTGTTGTAACGGGAGTTGCGCTGGTGATAGTTTGTTCGTTTATAAACGAGAAAAATCTAAACTAATTATTTACTAAGTCCTCAGACATGAGTACTGCATATCAAAAATCCCCGCATTTTAGCGGGAATTTAGCGGATTTTATAGAAATGGACAGGCACAGCATAGAAAAAATCAAAATTTTTATTGGGAAAAGTTTATTCACGGAGATATAGATAATAAGCACTTAATTCTCCGGTATCATATAGAAAAATATCCGATAGTTTTTCAATAGCCGGGATACCTTGGTAATGAGAGTGATTATTCGGAGGAGGTTTCTGCCCGACGTTTGATTTCTGCATTAACTGTACACTTTTCGTTGACCTATTAGTTGTAAGAGTGGTTCTGTGGGGAGGATATAGAAATGAAAATGGTCAAGTCAGTTTATACAAAAATACTCGAGAATGTTCCTGATCACATGCCTGAGACTGGTGGTATGTTAGGCGGACAGAATGGAATTGTCACAAAGATTGTGTTTGATGACGGAAAAGAGGACGATTTTAGAAGATGCCATTATACACCGAATGTTGTAATGCTTAATGATTGTCTCGTGGAATGGAGTAAAAGCGGGATTGAGTTTTATGGTCTGTTTCATACTCATTTTTACGGGGTATCATCGCTGTCTAAAGGAGATAAAGTATATATTAAAAAGATATTAGAGGCAATGCCACAATCAAAGAAAGAGTTGTTCTTTCCGATTGTTGTGCTGCCGGATAAAAAAATCATATCATATCGTTGCTATTTAGAAGGAAGCAATTTGATTGTTGCTGAAGATCCGGTCATGTGTGTGGCGGATTTTGAAAAATAGTTTTTGCAAAGGAGATAATAAGATGAAAGAAGAAATGAAGAGCACGAGCACCCAGACTATTACTATTGAGATTCCGGAAGGAACTTTTGAAGGCAACTGTTCTGATTGTGTCTATGCAGACTGGAATGATACGGATCGCTATGGTAGAGTATATTGCCGTGGTGCTTACGGCGGATATAATAATCCGAGCGATAGAAACGGTTGTTTCCATTATAGATAAGAAAATGATGCTCCATTTGGGAGTTGTCAAGCCCCATAATAATTGATAAATCAGGGCTTCCTACAAATTAGCAGAAGATATGTTATGTGTACATCCCTGGATTTGATTTTACCAATCCAGGGATGTCTTTGCAGTAAGATAAATTTCTTTTGCAATAGATAATTGCCTGAAAGTAGTTTTAGAAGGAAGAGAGAGAGTTATGAAAAAGATAAAACGTATTTTTATAATGCTGTTGTGTGCAAGCATGCTTTGGGGATGCGGAAAAAGTGAAAGCACTACAGAAACATTGAGTGAATCAGCACCGAAGGATTTGCGGAAACTCAATGAAGAATGCATCACAGTAGAAACTGGTGAAACCGAAATGGATACGGAAACCGAGGGAACGGTGCAGTTAAGTGTAGAATTCCCGGATTACAAGAGTTTATATCTGGAAGCGAATGAATCAGAGGATCCGGAAGAATTTGTTCAGGAAGCTTTGCAGCAAAAGAAATTTAAAACCTGTAAAACTGAGATTACGGCCAGGGTTACTGTTGAGAATGGAGAAACGGTAATTTATAAGGAAGAGGCCATTAACCAGTTACTTGAAAAAGAATTTACAGACGCAATCAACGCACTGGCGGAGGAGTAAAGGGTATGAAGAGAATACTGGCTGCAATGTTGATCATCAGTATGACAGCAGGAATGACGCTGCAGAATGTTAAGGCGTCGGATGAAGAAGTTTATTACAGTGAAAGCCAAATAGAAAGCATTGCTCAAAACTATACAGAGAATGAATCGTTATTTGAAAAATGTTTATGTTCGGATGAGGGAATTGCCTATTGGAAGATGATGCATAAAATTAATGCGGATCATGCATTTACGTGGGCGTTGGATATTTCTTCGAAAATGATTGAGGAATACCCGGATAAAAAACGATACGCGGAAATACTCAGCTGCTTAATCAGTATGCAGACAGGAAATGTTGTTGAACAGGTTTCCGAACAGAGTAGATTTGATCATCTTAAAGATACGGAAGACATCACATGGAATGCGATGGAGATTGCA
This sequence comes from Fusicatenibacter sp., assembly GCF_977045365.1. Taxonomy (NCBI): domain Bacteria; kingdom Bacillati; phylum Bacillota; class Clostridia; order Lachnospirales; family Lachnospiraceae; genus Fusicatenibacter; species Fusicatenibacter sp. The sequence continues at coordinate 150 of NZ_CDRRUH010000014.1, read as the reverse complement.
AATGAGCTTGTAGGAAAGACAGGAGTTATTGGTTCTATCAATGATATAGTGGGAAAGATATTTGATGGAACATCAACTGTTATTAAAAGTAAGGAAATTGCTAAATATTATGAAACGATATTCCAGGATTATGCAGAATCAACGATGTTT
>NZ_CDRRUH010000013.1:0-60256 GCF_977045365.1 Fusicatenibacter sp. | reverse complement strand
ACCTCCATGTAGTGGTATCAAAAGTTGAGACTCAACCTTTGATACTCGTATTAGAAATATAGTCTATTGTCACACACTTTTCCTTTACAGTCGAGGTACGGACTATCTACCGTTTACTATTTTTTTGCCCATTTTTTGAAAAAAAGTGATTAAAAAACTATTGACATTTTGTTACTGGAGCTGCAAAACCGTCCTACGAGCATGCGCAGGCCATCTGGGACAGCTACCTGGAATGCCTGGCGGTCGATAAATGCAAAGAAAATACGCAGTATCATCCCTATCTGCTGCGCGAAGGCAATTTTGAGATCCCGGCGATCGGCTACAACGCGCTGCCGATGGATTCACACCGTGGTCTTAGTGATCTTCCGAATGCTGCAGGATATCGTCTGTATGACCGGTTTGAATTGGTTTATGAAAAAGGATATCATCCTGAACCGGCCGGGTTTGCCGCACCTGGTCCGATCAAACATCCGAGAGATCATGTACAGCTTCAGCTGGGAGCAGGAGAGTATGCTTCCTATACAATCCGTGAAAAAGAAACCTATACAGTTTCTGTAACTTACTGTGCAGACAAAGAGGTGAAGGTACAGGCAGCTATTCAGGGAGAGACTCTTTTTGAAGGGGTAATGCCTCCTGCCGGTGAGAAAGTAACTTCGGATGTTCATCCATATTTTGCATATGAAACAGCACCGAACACACTCGAACTGTTCACACTCGGTACCGTTACAGGAGAAGGCATTCTGAAAATAGCGGTTCTGGACGGATGTGCACGGTTCGGACAGATTGTGATTCGGAAAAGTGAAAAATAGCAGAACATAACGTTTCTTTATGAGGAATAAATAACAGATCTATCTGCCCGCAGGAATCAAAAAAATCCGATGGGCAGATTTTTTTGATTTTTTTCAGTTTTCCATTGACAATTGCATCACTGGTGCTATAATAAAAACAAACATATGAATAAATGTTCATATGAACAGTGAAAATGAAAAAGGAGATCAAAAGCGATGAAGAAAACGTATAAGATCGATGTTGACTGCGCAAACTGTGCAAACAAAATGGAAGAGGCTGCAAAAAACACAGCAGGTGTAAAGGATGCTACCGTAAACTTTATGATGCTCAAAATGATCGTTGAGTTCGAAGACGGACAGGATCCAAAGAGCGTTATGCAGGATGTTCTGAAAAACTGCAAAAAAGTTGAGGATGACTGCGAGATCTTCCTCTAAAATAAAAAACTTTCATCGGCGGATGGAAGAAAAAGCTGGAGCAGAATAGATTCTAAAACCTGTCTGCGGTTCGGCTCGAGAAAAATCCAGTATTTTCTCTCTGGAGCAGCGGATTTGGATCTGTAAATCTCTGGGATGAAATGCTGGATTTTTTCATCCGGCGGTAAGAACAAAGGAGGCATATGTATGAATAAGAAACAGAAAAAGGTTCTCATCCGCGTCATCGTTGCATCGGTTCTTCTGATTCTCTGCGCGGTACTGCCGACAACCGGCTATGTGCGATTTGCAACCTTTATGGTTCCTTATCTGGTCATCGGATACGATATCCTGAAAAAGGCCTGGAAGGGAATCCTGAACAAACAGGTATTTGATGAAAACTTTCTGATGGCTGTTGCGACGGTCGGCGCCATTCTGCTTGGCGAGTATCCGGAGGGCGTAGCCGTTATGCTGTTTTACCAGATCGGCGAACTGTTCCAGAGCTATGCTGTCGGAAAGAGCCGCCGGAACATCAGCGAACTGATGGATATCCGCCCGGATTATGCAAATATCGAGGTAGACGGAAAACTCGAGCAGGTTGATCCGGATGAAGTTGAGGTTGGCACAATCATTGTTGTACAGCCTGGTGAAAAGATTCCGATCGATGGTGTGATCGAAGAAGGAAACACCACACTGAATACCAGTGCCCTGACCGGAGAGAGTGTTCCGCGTGACGCCCGGGAGGGAGACGAAGTCATCAGCGGATGTATCAATATGTCCGGTCTGATTAAAGTAAAAACAACGAAAGAGTTTGGAGAGTCCACTGTATCCAAAATTCTGGATCTTGTGGAAAACTCCAGCTCCAAGAAATCAAGATCCGAGAACTTTATTTCCAAATTTGCGAAATACTATACACCGGCCGTCTGCTACGGTGCGCTGGCGCTGGCAATCCTGCCGCCGCTGGTACGGATGCTGTTTTTAAGTGCAGCACCTGAGTGGAGCGTATGGATTTACCGTGCGCTGACCTTCCTGGTTATCAGCTGCCCGTGTGCACTGGTCATCAGTATTCCGCTCAGCTTTTTCGCTGGTATCGGCGGCGCAAGCCATGAAGGTGTCCTGGTGAAAGGTTCCAACTATCTGGAAACACTTTCCCAGACAAAATACGTTGTATTCGATAAAACCGGTACCATGACACAGGGTGTCTTTGAAGTAGCCGGTATTCACCACAATACGATCAGTCAGGAAGATGTTCTGGAATACGCAGCACTTGCTGAGTGTGCTTCGAGCCATCCGATCAGCAAGAGTCTGCAGAGAGCATATGGAAAACTGATCGACCGAAGCCGTGTCACGGACATCGAAGAACTCGGCGGAAACGGTGTAACAGCAAAGGTAGACGGGAAAAATGTCGCTGCCGGAAATGCAAAACTGATGGAGCGCCTTGGCGTTGATTATATCGACTGCCACAGCGTCGGCACCATCGTCCATGTTGCTGTAGACGGCAAGTATGCCGGACATATCCTGATCTGTGATATGATCAAACCGCATGCGAAAGAGGCGATTCAGGCGCTGCGGAAATCCGGTATTAAAAAGACGATTATGCTGACTGGAGACTCCAAGCGGGTAGCCGATCAGGTAGCTGCAGATCTTGGAATTGATGAAGTTTACAGCGAACTGCTTCCTGGTGACAAAGTAAGTAAAGTGGAAGAGCTGCTTGCCGCAAAGACAGAAAAAGAAAAACTTGCCTTCGTAGGTGACGGCATCAACGATGCACCGGTACTGTCCCGTGCCGATATCGGTATTGCGATGGGAGCACTTGGTTCCGACGCAGCAATTGAAGCAGCTGATATCGTTCTGATGGACGACGATCCGCTCAAGATTTCCAAAGCAATTCACATTTCCAGAAAATGTATTCACATTGTTTATGAGAATATTTATTTTGCAATTGGTATCAAAGTATTGTTCCTGCTTCTGGGAGCCATCGGTATCGCTAACATGTGGATGGCAATTTTCGCAGATGTCGGAGTTATGATTCTGGCGGTTCTGAATGCAATTCGTGCTCTGTTTGTGAAAAATCTATAGAAAGACGAGGACACAAAATGGCAAAAATTAATCCGGAAGAAGCTGATCTGTGCTGTGACTCCTGTGAGGTTCATGAAAATCTGGTAAAGATTGTCAATGAGACCATACCGGATGAAACAGAGCTTTACGATCTGGCAGAGCTCTTCAAGGTATTTGGTGATTCCACGCGGATCCAGATCCTGTTTGTCCTGTTTGAGGCAGAGGTATGCGTCTGCGACCTGGCAGAAGCACTGCACATGACACAGTCCGCAATTTCCCACCAGCTTCGCATTCTGAAGCAGAATAAGCTGGTAAAGAGCAGACGAGAAGGAAAATCGGTGTTCTACTCTCTTGCAGATGGTCATGTACGGACAATCATCGCACAGGGACAGGAGCATATTGAAGAGGATTAAAAAAAGCATAAGATAGCAGAAATGTCCCGCAGATGAGAAATTTCATTTGCGGGACGTTTCTGCTTTTCACATTCATTCTTTATTTGGTAAACCATGCTTCCCGAACATGCTGTTTTAGAAGGTTCCGTGCATTTTGGAAGCTTTTTTTTGCTTTGTTTACATAACTGAATTATGTAAAGTATTTCTTGAATTTCATAATTTATACTCCTCGGAGTAATACGGAATGCAGAGATACATACCGTCCGTGATCTGGTTGGAACTCAGGTGATTGATCTCACGAACCTCAGCAATGTAACTGGAAATATCGGAGTATTCTTCTGTACGGTATTCTTTGGCGATGTCCCACAGTGTATCGCCGGAAGAAACGCGGATACTGGTGTAGTATTTGTAGGTTGGAGCTTTCGGCTCACTGTCTGCCTGCGTATTCTGCGGCGTGAAGTGGAAGATTAAAAGAAATGTGACGGCAACCAGAGACAGGAGAGCGGCGGCGGCGCGGATCTGCAGTTTTCTTCTCTGGATTTTTCGTCTTTCTCTCAGTGATTTTCTTTTCTTTGCATTGGTGCTCATGTAAAATTCCCCCTTGATTTGTGATAGAAGAGTAGTTGTGCTATGTGAACATTTGTTCTTTCGAATATATGTTCATTATAATAAAAGAACGTATGTTTGTCAACACGAAATACGAACAAATTTTCGGAACTTTTGTTTGCGTTCCGGTGGGATTTATGGTAAAATTTATTTGGTATATTTTAAGCAAATATCGTATAGAAAGAGGGGACTACCCTAATTCATATAAAAAACGAAACGACAGGAGGAATATACGATGGCTGGAGACAAAAATAAACTGACAGAGAAACAGAGACAGATTCTCGAATATTTAAAACAGGAAATTTTACAGAGAGGATTCCCGCCGTCTGTGCGTGAGATCTGCGAAGCGGTTTCCCTTCGTTCTACATCCTCGGTACATGCACATCTGGAAACACTGGAGCGGAAAGGCTATATCAAACGAGATGCAACAAAACCGAGAGCCATTGAAATCTGCGATGAAGGATTCCATACCGGCCGCCTTGGTGCAATCCAGGGAATTGCATCGGAAGACACCGCATCCCAGAGTGAGGTTGCACAGATTCCACTGATCGGCAAAGTAGCTGCCGGAGAACCGATTCTTGCGGTAGAGAATATTGAAGGATATTTCCCGATGCCGGTAGACCGTCTGCCAAACGCAGAAACGTTCCTTTTAAAGGTACAGGGCGAAAGCATGGTAAATGCAGGTATTTTAGACGGTGACCTTGTTCTTGTGGAACAACAGGCAACTGCGGAAAATGGAGAAAAAATTGTCGCTCTGGTCAATGATTCCGCTACAGTAAAAACATTCTACAAGGAAGACGGTTATTTCCGCCTGCAGCCGGAAAACGATGAGATGGATCCGATCCTTGTGGATGATCTGCAGATCGTAGGAAAGGTAATCGGAGTATTAAGATTTTTATCCTGAAAAATAAAAGAAGAAAATAAAAAATGTTGTGAAAAAATGAACAAGAAATCGGCCTGTAAAATTCGGCGGTTTCAGAGGAAAAACCGGTGATTTCTGAAAGTAACTCTTCAACTATTCGAAAAACCTGCGTTTCCCGAATAGTTGTATGGAGGAAATACTTCTTTCATTTTTCCGGTTTTTCTGTTTAGAAAGGCTCATTTGCAGTTATGAAATCAAAAATTACGTATCACGAACAAACCGATATGGAAAATACGCTGAAGCTCCGCGAGGTTCTGAAGACGCTTCCCTCTTTTACTTCCGAATTTTTCCGCGGCATCAGCACAACGACATCGACCAGCACACGGATCAAATATGCATATGACCTTCGGATCTTTTTTCAGTATCTTCAGAAAGAAAATCCGGAATTTGCTAAAATTCCCATGGATCAGATGTCCGTTGATGTGCTTGACCAGGTCACTGCACTTGATCTTGAGGAATACACAGAATATTTAAAGGCTTATATCGGTTCCCAGGAATCTTATACCACCAACGGGGAAAAAGGCCTGAAACGAAAATTGTCGACACTTCGGACGTTCTATTCCTATTATTTTAAAAAGGAACTGATTGAGACAAATCCTACGCTGCTTATCGATATGCCGAAGCTCCATGAAAAAGAAATTATCCGTCTGGAGCCAAATGAGGTTGCGGAGCTTCTCGATTTTATTGAATCCTGCGGCGACGGGCTGAGCAATCATCAGCGGGCCTACTATGAAAAAACAAAGGAACGTGATTTTGCAATCATTACTCTTCTGCTTGGCACGGGAATCCGTGTGTCGGAATGTGTCGGGTTAGATATTGAGGATGTCGATTTTAAAAACAATGGCATCAAAGTGCTTCGAAAAGGTGGAAATGAAATGTTTGTCTACTTTGGAAATGAAGTTGCCGAGGCACTGAAAAAGTATATCGAAGTCCGCGCAGGTATTACGCCTGTGGCAGGACACGAACACGCACTCTTCTATTCGGCGCAGAGAAAACGGATCAACGTCAAGACGGTGGAAAATCTGGTGAAGAAATATGCGTCCCAGGTGACGACAACGAAGAAAATTACGCCGCATAAACTGCGCAGTACGTACGGTACGACGCTGTATCAGGAAACAGGCGATATTTATCTTGTTGCGGATGTTCTCGGCCATAAGGATGTCAATACGACGAAGAAACATTATGCTGCCATGGACGATGCAAGGCGCCGCCAGGCTGCCACAGCGGTACGGCTGCGGGAGTCCATGCCGGACCATGAGGAATAAAAACATATCAGAAACCAAAAGAGGAATCAACAGGGTTTATATCCCATTCGTTGATTCCTCTTTTTATGGAGACGACTTCTCTCCTGCTTTTTTTTTTAGTTACTCCGCCTTAATTGCCCAGCGCATTTTCGTTGAACTTGCACGGCTGTTGCGGATGCATTCTTCTTTGGAAGGACGAATGACTTCTTTTGAATATTCGGAATAAATACCGATCTGATACAGACCCTTCATGGACTTTTTCACAAACCGGTCTTCGCCGGAATGGAACGTCAGAATTGCCGCTCTGCCGCCCGGAGCAAGAGCATCCGGGAGTTTTTCCATGAATGCTTCCAGAACCTCATATTCGTTGTTTACATCGATCCGCAGTGCCTGGAAGGTACGGGCGCAGGATTTTTTGATGGCTTCTTTTTTCTCGTCTTTCGGAAGAAAATCCAGTGCTTCAGCGATCAGATCACGCAGTGCAAACGTAGTGTCAATTTTCTTTCCTTTCCGAAGCGCCCGCGTAACAGCCTGGGAAATTTCTTTTGCATACGGTTCATCGGCGTTTTCAATGAGCATGCCTTCCAGTTCATCACGGGCAGCCGTGCGCAGACGCCCGGCCGCTGAAATTCCTTCTTCTGGATTCAGACGAAGGTCCAGTGGACCGTCATATTTATAGGAAAAGCCGCGTTCCGGGTTATCAATCTGCATGGAGGAAACGCCAAGATCCGCTAGGATAAAATCAAACGGACCATATTCGGCAGCAACCTGATCAATATTGGCAAAATTCTGATGAAGAATCGTTAAAATCTCAGGGCCGTACCCCTGCGCAGCCAGTCGTTCTTTTGTTTTTGCCATCTCGATCGGATCGACATCCAGCGCACAGAGATGGCCTTTTCCCTGCAGGCATGCAAGCATACGAGAACTGTGGCCGCCGTAGCCGAGTGTTGCGTCAAGTCCGTTCTGTCCCGGTTCGATCTTGAGAAAATCGAGGATTTCATCTACCAGAATCGGGATATGCATGCCGGCCGGTGTGCTTCCCTTTTGTATCACATGTTCAATGGTCCCCTGATATTTCTCCGGATTCAGTTCTTTGTATTTCTCATTGTAATTCCGCGGATGTGTGCCTTTGTAGCGGACGCGGCGTTTGTGTTCTTTCTGTTCTTCCATAACACTTCCTCCTTGTACTTCAGATATATTTAATCGAACATGTGCGTTCGAATATTTTCCAGATCAATTGGTTCTCCTGTCATCGGCTGCAGAAAGTGCAGTTTCCAGGCATGGAGCGCGGCACGGGTACCGCCGTCGCGGACTCCGTAGAGCGGATCTCCGAAAAGTGAATGTCCAATAGATGCCATGTGAAGGCGGATCTGATGCGTGCGGCCGGTTTCCAGACGGCAGCGCACGACGGCCCAGAAGGGATCCTGAAGGACAGCCTCGTAGTGTGTAGCAGCCCACCGGCCGTTCCCTTCTTCACAGATACGCATTTTAGTGATACATTTCCCAGACGAATCGAAAGAATCAGGGTCATCTTCTGGAATTTGCTCCATGGAAAGACGAATGGTTCCTTTTTGCGTTTCTTCGGAAAAGGGATGATGCACCAGAGCCAGGTATTCTTTTTTCAGCTCGCCGCTCTCCCGCTGACGGGAAAGTCTGGCTGCGGATAACTGATTCTTTGCAAATAGTACCAGACCCGATGTATCTTTGTCAAGACGGCCGATGCAGCGGAGTTCAGAAGGCACTGTCGGTGTTTTTAACAGGGATGCGGCAGCATATGTCAGGGAATCGGAATAATGGCCGTGGGAAGCGTGGCAGACCATGCCGGATGGCTTATCCGCGACACAGAGATCGCTGTCCTCATAAAGAATCCGTACACCGGCAGAATCGCCTGATACCGGCAGAACCTGATCTTCGGAAAGGCGGGAACACTTCTGCTCATATCGAAAAGTGATCGTATCTCCAGTCTGGACGACTGCATTCGTGCGGCAGGAAACGCCGTTTTTCTGAATTCCATCCGGAATATATTTGGCATGGCGGATTTCACGCGGGGTCAGGTGCAGAAAACGTTTTAGAATTGTTTCCACCGACAGTCCCCCCTGTTCCGGAAGGACAAAGTGACACAGCTGCTGATAGTCAAATTGCGGCATAAAAGATTTTCTCCTCTTCACAAGTTCACATAATCATTTTATGTAAACTATATATTTACAGATCCTCTAAGATCACCGTAAACGGCCCATCATTCACCAGTGATACTTCCATCTCAGCTCCGAACACTCCCGTTTCGACAACAGGAACCTGTTCTCGTGCTTTCGCGACCATATATTCATACAGTTCTTCTGCTCTGTGCGGCTCGCCTGCTTCCGTGAAGCTTGGACGGTTTCCTTTTTTACAGTTGGCATACAGGGTAAACTGCGAAACCATCAGAAGCTGTCCATCCACATCTGCCAGGGACTTGTTCGTCTTTCCATTTTCATCTTCAAAAATACGCAGTCCCAGCAGTTTTTTCATATACTTGTCTGCTGTTGCTTCATCGTCCCCCTGGCCGACACCGATCAGAACCAGAAAACCTTTCTGAATCGATCCGACAACCTTCTCTTCCACCGAAACACTTGCTCTTTTTACACGTTGTATAACAATTCTCATCTTTAAAATCCTTTCATAAAATGACCCTCCTCTTATTTTTAAGAGGAGGGTCGTTTCTCCTATGTTCTGTTTTGATCAGATGCTGAAAATCTTGCGGATTCCCGCTTCTTTAACTTCAATTGCCTGTTTGATCATATCTACGGTTCCATCGATACCGAATACACTGCTGTTCAGGCACAGGTCGTAGCTGTCTACCTCGCCCCAGCGTTTGCTGGTGTAGTAATTGTAGTAGCTTGCACGCTGTTTGTCGATCTTTGTGATCTTGTCTTTTGCTTTTGCATCAGAAAGATCATACAGCTTTGCGATACGGCGGATGCGATCCTGCATATCTGCTTTAATAAAGATGCTCAGCACGTTCGGATTTTCCTCCAGTGCATAATCTGCACAGCGGCCTACGATGACACACGGACCGTCCTGCGAAATCTTCTTGATGGCATCAAACTGCGCCAGAAATACCTTCTGGTTCAGCGGCATATCCATCATGGTAGATCCATAGCCGAAGGAGTAACTGTCCATAACCAGAGAGTATAAAAAGCTGTTGGTTGGTTTTTCATCGTGGTTTTCGAACAATTCCTGGCATAATCCGCTGTCCTTTGCTGCTCTCTCCAGCAGCTCTTTGTCATAGTACTTGATTCCCAGGTCATCCGCTAAAATCTTACCAATGGAATGTCCGGCGCTTCCGTACTGACGTCCAATCGTTATGATAGTTTTCATATAATCCGCTCCTTTCCATTCCGTCACAATAATCTGCTTTCACAGATGTAGTAACTCGCGTTTTTTCGTTACATCTAGTATACTACAGAATTCACAGAAAGTACAGAACATTTTGATAAAACTTATACAAATTAACTATATACTTTTTGAAATATCATTCTTTTTAAGCAGTTTCAGACATTTTTTCGAAACTGCAGCAACAGATTGGAAAAATATTCCGGAAGCGGCGCCTCAAACTCCATATAGGCCCCGGTCCGTGGATGGATAAATCCAAGTACCATCGCATGCAGCGTCTGTCCCTGCAGGTTTTTCACCGGGCATTTCTTCGGGCCATAAACCGCATCGCCAAGCAGTGGATGCCCGATACTTGCCATATGGACACGGATCTGATGCGTCCGGCCGGTTTCCAGCTGGCATTCAATATACGTATAATTTCCAAAGCGTTCCAGCACACGGTAATGTGTGACCGCCGGTTTTCCGTTCCGTTCATTAATCGCCATCTTTTTCCGGTCTGTCGGATGGCGGCCGATTGCACCGCGCACGGTTCCCTCGTCCTCTTTCAGATTCCCATGGATAATTGCCCGGTACTTTCGGGTAATGGAATGTACAGAGAGCTGTTCTGCGAGGCTCTGGTGGGCGAAATCGCTCTTACAGATAACCAGGGCACCCGTTGTGTCCATATCGATTCTGTGGACGATTCCGGGGCGCAGAACGCCGTTGATGCCAGAGAGATTTCCGCGGCAGTGATACAGAACCGCATTGACCAGTGTTCCGCTGCTGTGGCCTGCCGCCGGATGTACGACCATCCCCTTGGGCTTATTGACGACCAGAAGATCATCATCCTCGTACAGAATATCAAGCGGAATGTTTTCTGGCTCCACGTTCAGTTCTTCTGGTTCCGGCAGAAGCACCAGAACGGCATCACCGGCGGCAACCTTACTGCTTGCTTTCTGCGTTTTTCCGTTGATCGAAACCTTTCCGTCTTTTAAAAGCTTCTGCAGAAAAGAACGGGAACAGTCCGAAAAAGATGCGGCCAGGCACTGATCAATCCGTTTTCCGTCAAAATCCGGTGTAACTTCCAAAATCCGTTCTTCTTCAGCCATCGGACTCCTCCTTTTTGGCGTTTTTATGCAGAAATGCGAAGTCTTCGTCCTTGTAGTACAACAGATACAGCAGTAAAAAGACAGCGACCGATACGGTGACATAAATATCAGCTACGTTAAAAACCGGAAAGTTGATCAGCGAAATGTAGATGAAATCAACGACGTAGTGATTCAGAAAACGATCGTAAAAATTTCCGACCGCACCAGCCGTCAGAACAGTCAGCACGGCAAAAAGCGGTAAAAAGCGGCGTGTCTTTGGAAGCTTGTAAAAGACGATCACCATGACGATCAGAAACAATACCGTCATCACGGCAAACAGCCAGTACTGATCCTGCAGAAGTCCGAATGCCATGCCGCGGTTTTCCAGATAAAACAGCTCCAAAACCCCTGGAATGAGCTCGATCGACGGCTGATTCTTCAGATACTGCACTGCCAGTGATTTTGTATACTGATCTGCTGCAAACAGAAGGACAAGCGCTGCCGCGCAAACCAGATAAACGGCCAGCGGAGAAAGTTTTTTACTCTTCATCGATCAGATCTCCATTAATAGAATTGATAGCTTCCAGCATTTCTTCATCTGTAACCGTGCGGTCCACCACAGCATGGCCGACAGACTCCAGAAGGATGAATTTGATCGTACCCTGTTCCATTTTCTTGTCCGATTTTGTTGCAGCCAGAATATCTTCCGATTTCAGGCCGTCCACGGTGATTGGCAGATAGAAACCGACGTTCATATCACGAATCTCGTAAAACTCTTCATCGGAGAGATAACTTCTCTTGTAGGAAATATAGGCAGCAGCAACGGTTCCAAGTGCAACGCACTGGCCATGGAGCAGTTCGAAGTTTTTGAGCTTTTCAATGGCATGACCGATCGTATGGCCAAGATTTAAAACGGCACGCTCTCCCTGTTCTGTTGGGTCATTTTCTACAACCTGGCGTTTGATATCGCAGCATTTCTGGATCATTTTCGTTAATACCGGCTCAATCCGCTCTTCGATCTCAGACATGTGATTGATGGTCCAGATGTAGAATTTTTCATCGCGGATCAGACCTGTTTTCAGGACTTCTCCCATGCCGCAGGCAAACTGTTCGCCGTTCAGGGATTTTAAGGTTGCCATATTCATATAGACAAGACGCGGATGATGGAATGCACCGACCATATTTTTGTACTGGTCGAAATCGACGCCCGTTTTTCCTCCAACGCTGGAATCTACCTGTGCAAGCAGTGTCGTCGGAAGCTGGATGAAATCAATGCCGCGCAGATACGTTGCCGCCGCATAGCCGGTCAGATCCCCAACGACACCGCCGCCGAGTGCGAATAAAATGTCTTTTCTCTCAAAGTGGTTTTCAATCAGATGCGTGTACAGATCTTTGACGGTATCCAGATTTTTGCTTGCTTCACCAGCCGGGAAAACAAATGCGGTTACGGTCTCAAACAGCGGGGACAGTACATTTTTTACCTCTTCCAGATACAGTTCTGAAACCGTGCTGTCTGTGACAATGCAGGCCTTTTTTGCAGGGAGTTTTAAGTTCTCCACACAGCCGGCGAGGCGTTCGTAGCTGCCGTCCCAGACAATTTCATAAGAAAATTCAGTAGATGTGCCTTCTCTTTTAACGGTAAGTGTTTTCATAATTTATGCCTCCTGTATGTTCTTTCATGAAAAAAGCATCAGAATCCTGCATCTGATGCTTTTCCTTTGTTACTAAGTAAATCAATAATTGATCCAGTGGATCCATTTTAATTTACTGCAAAGATAATTTTCTTTAATAATCGGTACGGATATTTGGAAGATCAAAAGCTCCGCTTAAGATATCCTGGATGTCGCCGGAAATTTCTACACTGGACGGTGTCAGGATGAAAATATAGCTGGAAACTTTCTGCAGACTTCCGCTCATGCAGTAGCATGCACCACAGCAGAAATCAATGATTCTCTGGGCAATATCCACATCAATGCCTTCTAAGTTAAGGACAACGGTACATCCGGCCAGAAGCGTATCCGCGATTTCACGGGTATCCTCCATGGAAGCCGGTTTGATGACGCATACTTCCATATTTAATGCACCTGCTTTCTTTCTCATTGGAGTAACTTTCGAGGAAACCGGGGCAGCTGGCTTTGGAGCTCGTGCAGCAGCAGCCTGGCTTGAAGCGGTGGTCTTTGGCGCCGGCTGTTTACGCGGTGCAGTGTGAACCGGTTTCGCCTGCAGCTCTTCCTCTTCGTCCTCATCCTCGTTCTCCAGTTTACGGAAGAAACGTTTCTTTGGTTTTTCTTCTATATCATCGTCTTCTTCATCGAAGAAGCTATCCGAATCAGCATCCTCTTCCTCGTAATCGTCGTTCAGCCGGATGGCATCCAGAAATTTGTCTAAAACACTCATTCTTATACTCTCCTATTTTTAGTCCTGTGGCATTTGGCCAGACAGCCGTGCAGAATGCGCGGGGTCACTCTTCTTGGAAAGGCTTCCTGTTATCTTTTACTGTAATCCCGTTCGCCAAAGACTCCGGTTCCAACCCGTACTAAAGTGGCGCCTTCTTCTACTGCTACTTCGTAATCGCCGGTCATGCCCATGCTCAAAATGGCCATACGTACATTATTAATGTTTTTGGCGGCAATGTCAACACTTAATTCCTTTAATTTGCGAAAAACCGGACGATTTTCTTCTGGATCTTCCACATACGGTGCAATGGTCATAAGTCCCTCCACATGAATTGCCGGAAGTTTTGCGATTTCTTCAATCAATGGAAGGGTTTCCTCTACGGAGACACCAAACTTGCTTTCCTCGCCGGCAACGTTTACCTCGATCAGGATCGGGATTTCGCAGTTGTGCTTTACCGCTTCCTCACTGATCGTTTTTGCCAGACGAAGAGAATCGACAGAATGAATCAGGGCAACTTTTCCTGCAATGTATTTTACTTTATTCCGCTGCAGATGACCGATCATGTGCCAGTGGATATCCTTTGGCAGCACTTCCTCTTTTTCTGTCAGCTCCTGCACTTTGTTTTCACCGAAATTGCGTTCGCCAAGATCATAGATTTCGGAAAGCATTTCGACCGGTTTTGTCTTGCTGACCGCAATCAGGGTAACTTCCTCCCGGTTCCGTCCAGCTCTTTTGCAGGCTTCTGTAATTTTCTTCTGGACTTCTTCATAGTTCTCTTTCAGCATATCTTTCTAACCTCCAGTATTTAATGCACAATATCTTCTTCACTGACGGTGGATGCATTTTCCACAATATAATCATACTGCGAAATGCCGTATTGCGTTTGTTTTTTTATGATAGAATACTCCGCATTCTGATCGATGATCTGAATTTTGCGAAATACAGCATATCCTTTGTTGATGCAGTAAACACCCTGCAGCGGAACCGTTTCTCCAATCTGATACGTTGTGGCGGAATCCTGTGCACGAAGTATATCTCCATCATTAAAAGCGGCCATGTCGACGTAATATTCGACCGGATTATCATTTTCATCATTGACCTGCTCATAGATCGTGGCGTTTACAAATTCTGTCACCGGCTGTCCGTTATCATCCAGCATGACATTTCCTTTTTTATCGGTCTTTTCCCGCAGGAAACCGGAAGAATTGCTGTCTCCGCCCTGTACGAGCATCTGCGCTGGGATTTTATAGAAATCTTTTTCCGTGATGGCAGTATTTGGAATTTTCAGTCCGCTTCCAGTGTTTGTGACCAGCTCTATTGAAAGAAAACGGTCTTCCGCATAACGGATCATCCCGCTTGTAAACGAAATGACAGCATAGTTCTGATCGTTAATGGACTTTAGATTCAGTGTTCCCGTCTGTGTTTTTCCGTCTTTCAGAAATTTAACTTTTATCGTACTGAAATTGGAAAGTGTAACGACCTGCTTATTCGTCACCGGAACGGCAACTTCCCACTGCTCATCTGTCACCAGACGGTATACTGCATTTCCAGGCTCCGTCTGCGCGCCGGAATCAAAGGAAACCACAGAGGCTTTCGTAGAGAAAAGCTCCGGCGTAAGGCTGTCCTCCGTATAGCTTTCATATCCATCACTGCCGTAGACGACAACACCGTCCTGATCTGCATAAAATATCGTCTGTGATGAGGAATCTCCGTTTTCAGCGGCAGCGGCAAGCAGCTTTGCGGAAAGTTCTGTTTTCAGCTGATAAATGCCGGAAAAGGAACTGGAATCATAATCAGAAGAAAAACGTGCGAGCGAGGAACGAAGCGACGTTCTCGTTGCCGCATCTGCCGAAATACCAGAGGTATCGGCATTTTCTGTTGCGGAAATCCCATAAACAGCGCTTCCGCGGCTGATTTTCGATGCATTTGGGGTATAGAACTGAACATATCCGCTGCCGGAGGAAAGCTGCACGCTCTCTGTCCGCATGGCGAATGCGGTATAGGTATCATTCCGGGATAAAGTTCCCTGCACAACCTGAAAAGATTTGATATGATCGGCGGTCAGGTAAAAGAAAAGTGAAACTGCCATATAGAAAAAAAGGGCTCCAAAGATGATATTTCCAATATTCAACGGCGGAAAAGGGAAACGGATTCTCGAATGCCGGCGGCTGTTCTTTTTCTGCTTAGACAAAATGTATGCTCCTTTTATTGTTTAATCCATGCGCTAAAAGGACGGTGCCGTAAGCGCCGTCCTTTGGTTTTGTCGCTATGCAATTATTATAATACAGTTTTGGTTACAGTGCAACGATAATCTTATCCTGCATGCCTTCCGGAAGCTCTTCTTTATCCATGGAGACACTTAATACGAAGGTAATGTTATACTGCTTGCCAATGCCTTCCAGCTGTTCAACACAATCTGTGATGTCCTCTCCTTCCAGTTTTGCTACTTTCAGGAAGCTGTCGAGATAAACGCTTGCGAGATCGTGGTCCTGAGAAACGATACCGCAGATAAATCCGATAAATTCATCACTGTTTTTCAGAGGATAGTCGGTTGCGGAAATCAGACGTACTTTGTTGTTTAATTCAAACATGTGCTTTGTGCTCTTGTCAATATACACGATATTTCCGTTTGCGGTTTTTACCTCTGCATTTACTTTGTCTAACAGCTGTTTTGTTTTGCCTTTTCCCTTCTTGCCTACAATTAATTGAACCATAGCAGTTTCCTCCTTAGATTAGAATAAGATATTTTCACCAAAAACCTTTAAGTTCATGGTTTAATTATAGTACAATTCACCAACGTTTTCAATGGTAAAATGAAAAAATTCTGAAAAATCTTCTAATTCGCAGGGAAAGGAGCTCTGTTTTTCTAAACGGATACGACAATCTCCCGGATAGGCAGAAAAAACGCCGTCCGGGGGATTGCAAAAAGATTACGTCAGGAGTTGATATTGGAAAGAAGAGTGTTCATGTCCTCGTACAGTTCCACTTTTGTTGATGCATGAAGAATGACAGAGATAAACGGTTCTCCGTATGCATTCTGGGATACCAGTGCCAGGCAGGAACCGGCCTCATCGGTCGTTCCGGTTTTTCCGCCGAGCACCGTCACATTTTCCGGTGCGTTTTTCTCTCCGGTCAGATATTTGTCCGTGGAGCTTAAATAGATCGTTCCCGCCGTACCGTCCGCATGCGTCATGTTCAGCGTGTAGGAAGACATTGACATCGTATTCTGGAATTCCGTATGCTGATAGGCAGCATACAGCATCAGATAAACATCATATGCAGTAGTGTAATGATTCTCATTGTGAAGACCGTGCGGGTTTGCAAAATGCGTACCGGTCATGGCAAGGGAAGCTGCCTTATCGTTCATCATCTGAACGAAATTCTCTACACTTCCGCCTACCTGGCGGGCAATCGCCATAGCAGCATCGTTGGCAGAATAAATCAACAATGCATGGAAAAGCTGATCCATCGTTACCGTATCGCCCACGGCCAGTCCACTCATCTGGGATCCATCTTCCAGCGCAAGATCCTCTTCCGTGATCGTTACCTGCGTATCCGGCTGGTTGTATTCCATGGCAAGGAGAGCCGTCATGATCTTCGTGATGCTGGCTGGATAGACCTGATCATACATATTCTGCGCGAACAATACTTTTTTGTGATCCAGATCAAACAGTCCGGCCTTTACCTGTGAAGAAAACGAGATATCATTCAGCGGTACGCTCGTCTCACCGACACAGAGATCGGCAGAGAGCGTTTCAGCCTGAAACCGTTTTTCTGCCGAAAGCGGATCGGAGGCGAGCACCATACTTCGCGCAAACGGCTCTGTAATGTCCATCTGGCGGTCCTGACGGTACAGTTTCACACCGATCAGAACCGCAATAACAGCAACACAGACACCCGCGCCGATGATCAGGCGGTTTAAAATATGTTCGGTTTTTTCCGGAGCAGTCCCGTTTTTCTCCGTTACAGGCAGTTTCTGTTCTTTTTCTGTAGTATTAGTCGTTTCTCCGGTAGATTTCACGCCAGTCCATTTCTCCTCTGTCTAATGATTTGATCAGCATTTCTGCCGTTGCAAGATTGGTGGCAAGCGGAATGCTGTGTACGTCGCAGAGACGGATAATCCGATGGACATCCGGCTCATGCTGTTTCGGCTGTTCCGGATCCCGCAGGAAAATCACAAGATCCAGATCATTCTGTTCAATCTGAGAACCCATCTGCTGAACGCCTCCAACGTGTCCAGCCAGATATTTGCGGACGTTAAGTCCGGTTGCCTCTTCTACCAGACGGCCGGAAGTTCCGGTTGCGTAAAGAGTATGCTTGGCAAGTACCGAGCGGTAGGCGATACACAAGTTCTGAAGCAGCGTTTTTTTTGCATCATGCGCGATCAATCCGATGTTCATTGATGGTTTTCCTCCTTAGTAATTCATAGTTTCTGGTTACAAAATCCCGGTTCTGCAGTCCGACATTCAGGACAAGCCCCATTCCGATGTAAAGTGTTACAAGGGAGGTCAGTCCATAGCTGACGAACGGAAGCGGTGTACCGGTGTTCGGCAGGATTCCGGTTGCAACACTGATATTCAGAAAGCTCTGAAAGGCAATGAGTCCTGCCATACCGCAGCAGATCAACGTTCCTGACAGATCTTTTGCTTTCCGGGAAGTCCGGATGCATTCGACGAGAATCAGGAACAGGAGCAGGATGATTCCGCAGCATCCAAAGAAACCAAGTTCCTCTCCTGCCACTGCAAAAATAAAGTCATTATGGTTCTGGGAAACGAAATTTCCCTTATTTGCGGAAGAAACTTTATTGTTGTTGAGTCCTTTTCCGGTCAGCTTTCCGGAACCGATGGCTGTAATGGAATTCTGCTGCTGGAGACGGCCGTCGGCGTTGTCGGCATCATCGCTTAACCAGTCCTGAATTCGCCCAAGCTGATAACCAATCGTCTTGTCAAGAGCCGCCGGAAGCTGGAAATTCACCTGCGTAATGACAAGCAGAAGCGCAAGTACCAGTGCTGAACCGGAAACCAGAACAACGGCGATAACTTTGTAGCTTAAGCCCGCCACATACATCATAAAGCAGAACAGAACCATGACCGTAATCGTATTTTTCAAATCCGGCTGACGGTAAATCATAACGAGCGGCGGAATCAGAAGCCCGATCGCGGTAAAAATGGTTTTCGCCGTATTCAGATCTTCTTCATGCTTCATCAGAAACATCGCAAAAAACATGATCAGAAAGATTTTTGACAGCTCGGTCGGCTGAAACTGAAAGCTTCCGATCTGAATCCAACGGGTCGCACCAAACGTGTTTTTTGCGGTAGAACCGCCGAGATAAAGAACGCCAAGCATCATCAGATTTCCGATGTAAAGAACCCAGTAAAAATTCAGAAGCCAGCTATAGTCAAGCAAAGAGACAATAATCATGATGACTACGCCCAATACGACTCCGATGGCCTGTTTTTTCTGGTCTGCACTGTCTGCACTTCCGATCAGAAGCACACCAATGATGCTGATGGCAATCAGAAGAATGACCATCCGGAAATTATAATTTTTCAGCTTATATCGTCTTAACATGATACTCCTCGTTTCTTTTCAATGGTATTTTCGCTGTCAGTATGACAGGGGTTGTTTGTGTAATGGTGACGGAAATTTCATCCGCCTCAACGGTAAGGTATTTTCCTGCAGCAGCAGAAAGATCATTTTTCAGCATCTGAAGCGATGCCGGAGAACAGTTCAGACGTTCTGCCATTAAAAGATTGGACAGACGTTCTTTTGCAACGAGGCCGGAGTGCGGCTTTCTGCCTGAAAATAAACCCATACCAGTTCCCTCCTATCGCCCAAATACGCGTCGGAAAAATCCTTTTTTACTGTCGAGATCCAGATAGGGAACACTCTCCCCGAGAATCCTGTGACTGATGTTGGTAAAGGCTTCTCCTGCCCTGGAACCGCTTCCTGCGATTGCTTCGCCCTGGTTGGTGGCGATCACTACCTGCTCATCGTCGGGCAGAATTCCGAGCAGTGGAACTGCAAGAATTTCCTGCACATCGTCCACCGACATCATTTCGCCGCGCTTTACCATATCCGGCCGAATGCGGTTGATGATAAGGGCGATATCCCGCAGATCCTGTGCCTCCAGAAGGCCGATAATGCGGTCCGCATCCCGGATCGCCGAGACCTCCGGCGTGGTTACAACAATTGCCTTGTTTGCACCGGCAACCGCGTTTGCAAAGCCCTGTTCAATGCCGGCCGGGCAGTCAAGGAGAATGAAATCAAAGCTCTGTTTTAATTCCTCACAGAGCTTTTTCATTTGTTCCGGCGTTACGCTTGTCTTGTCTCTCGTCTGTGCAGACGGAAGAAGATAAAGCTGTTCGTAACGCTTGTCACGGATCAGTGCCTGTTTCATGCGGCAGTTGCCTTCCACGACATCCACCAGATTGTAAACAATCCGGTTTTCAAGGCCGAGCACGACATCCAGATTTCGAAGACCGATATCGGTATCTACCATCACGACCTTTTTTCCGAGCTGTGCCAGCCCGATTCCGATATTTGCTGCGGTTGTCGTTTTTCCGACGCCGCCTTTTCCTGATGTAATTACAATGACTTCACTCATCTGGAACCTCCTTGTTGAAAACTGTTCTGCATTTTCATGCCGCAGGATGCATGCGGAACGCTGTTCCGGCTTTGCATCCCTTCTCTTTTGCAGCTTTCTTTCCCCAGCATTGCATCACCGGAGAAATTCCTTAGTCTGCTCTCTGGCTTGTAACACCGTCGGAGTTCGCCTGACCGGACAGAACGTCATCTGAGAGGCCATAGTAATAGTCTAATATATCCTTTGCTACGAACTCGGCGTTCATAGAAGAATATCCAAATGGAATACGGACAGCAAGTGCGATATCATCCCGGCTTTCATAATGGGAGAATCCAATAAACAGTCCATGGTCGGCACGGGTACGGTCCTCCTGTGCGGTACCGGTTTTTCCGGAAAGCTCTACCGGCCAGGATTCCGGGAAAATTCCGGCGTTGGAGATGCTGATTACTCTCCGTATGCCCTCATGCACAAGATCCCAGATGCTCGAATCGACATCCATTTCGGAATTCACCGTCGGACCGAAGTCCTCACCCATATCGATATCATTTCCGTCGGAATCGGTTGCTTTCTGCAGAAGAGACAGATTATAAACCGTACCGGAATTTGCAATCGTCGTCACATAGCGTGCGAGCTGTGTCGTAGTATAGTTGTTGGTACCCTGTCCGATAGAGGAAGGGATTGGAAGGGAATCGGTTACATTCGGATCGGTCTCCGAAATTTCAATTCCGGTCTTTTCATCCAGTTTAAACATGTCAGCATATTTCTGGATCATTTCCAGCGAACGCTTCTGTGTGAAGTTTCCCTCTTCGTCGAGTCCCAGACGGTAGCCAATGGTACAGAAAAATACGTTACAGGAGTTCTGGATTGCGCCTACAATGTTCAGGTCGCCGTGGCCCGTCAGAAGGTGACAGTGGACATAGTCGGATTCATTGACAAGCCCTTCGCCGAACAGACCGTTACAATTAATGGTTTCGGTCGGTGTGATAACGCCTTCGCTCAGTCCGGCAACAGCCATCAGCGGTTTGAAGGTAGAACCAGGTGCCGTCTTCTGCTGTGTTGCTTTGTTGTAGAGCGGGCTGGATTCATCTGTATTCAGTTTCGCCCAGTATGCGGTATCCATCTGGTTTGCCAGACGGTTGTTGTCGTAACCCGGATAGGAAACACAGGCCAGAATTGCACCGGTATTCGGATCTGTGATAACAGTGGAACCGGAACATGGGTCGAGTGCAAGCTGCGCCGGTGTGATTTCCAGTTTGTCAATCTTGTCGGATAATAGCTGGAACGGTGTCATATTCCCGGCAACGTATGCAGCATAATCCGCATCTTCTTTTGTCAGCAGATTCTGATCGTACATCAGATTGCAGATATCATAGCCGTCCAGCATATCCTGAAGCAGCATATAATGATACAGCTTTTTGGCAAAGGTTGTATTGGTTGTAAGGCGGTCCAGGATGAGTTCGGTCAGTTTCTGGTAGACTTCCTGTGAATCCAGGTAGGCATCGTCCTGGGTCAGGGCAGAGACATCAATCCAGTTCTGGCTTGCTGCGTACATCAGATAAGAACGGAGTGATATCGTGCCGTCATTCCATGCCTGGTACGTATCGTCCTTCTCATTGATCGCCGTCGTGGAAAGAATACCAAGCGAATTTGAGAGAAGCTTGTCTACGATAAACGTTTCGTACTCCTGCATCTCATCACTTAAATCGTTGTAAACAGCTGCATCGTCACTGTCGAGTTCCTGCGAAATCTCCGCAAGTACCTGCTGAAGTTTCTGCTGGAACAGTGCGTACACTCTCTGCTCATGATCTGTCGCATCATCTGCAGTAAAATGAGAAATATCAATCGTACTGTTTTCAATCAGCGCATTATATACATCATAAATCGGGATTGGAATCGCATTGGTGTTTGTAAGCTCTGATGCATCTACTGTTTTGCTGTCACGCAGATACTGCTTTAAAATTCCGGCAATTCTCTGTTCCAGAATTTTATATACTGCAATCTGCAGGTCATAATCAATCGAAAGATAGACATTGTTTCCCTGTTTTGGCTCAATCAGGGAACCCTCTACCGTTTCCAGCTCTTTTCCGACATTGTTTACGATGAGTTCCTCTGAACCGTCAGTTCCCTGAAGCGTTGTTTCCAGATACTGTTCCAGACCGGATTTTCCGACGATGGATTCCGTGGAATACGTTTCTTCTTTTCCTTGGCTTTTCAGTTCTTCGTTCAGCTCTGTCAGCTCGTCCGAGGATGCCTGTCCGGTATAGCCGATCAGGGAAGAAAAATATTTTCCATCGTAATAAACACGCTCGGAATCCTCCGAAATACTGACACCCTGCAGAACATCTTCGTTTTCTGCAAGCGCTGCAGTTGTACTGCTGCTGACCCCGGAGGCAACCGTTACGCGGACGTACTTCTGATAGTTGGTCTGTTTCATCTTATAACGGACGACCAGAATTTCCAGACGTTCCTGATTGGAAAGAGAAAGGACAGCTTTTCCGGACTCATCCGTCTGATATGGAAGACCGTACTGCTCGAAATCATCAGCAGAGTACGCATTTTTTTCATCCTCAGAATAGGCATCGAGACCAAAGCCGTCTGGTCCGGCAAGAAAGGCCATCAGGGTTTCGGCACTGGAGCTCTTCTGTTCTGCTGTCATATCATCAATCTTTTTCTGCCCATAAATATCTGCACGGAAACGGTCTCGGTTTGTGCCCTCCTCGCCTGTGAAGACAAAAGCACCGGTCTCATCCACTTCAATCGGGAAAGTGCTGGTATCAATCGAGTCCCCGTTTGCGCGGATCAGTTTACAGAGGCGGTAAAGTTCGGCATTCAAAGAGAGAATACGCTCTTTTGTCGTATTGTATGTTCCGTTATCCTCGATGGTTACGGAGTAGGAAACTTTATTTCCGGCGATCAGTTTTCCGTTCCGGTCATAAATGTTTCCTCGTGTACTCTCGAGGGTTCTGGTTTTTGTGATTTGCAGTTCAAAATTATCCGCATACTCTTCTCCATGCACCACCTGCAGGATAAAAAGTCTTCCGATCAGGACGGCAAACATAGCAAGGAAAACCACACCAAGCAATAGGGTGCGGTTTTCACCGAGTCTGCGGAAAAATTTTCTTATCTTCTTAGCCATGGCGACTGTTGTCCTTCCATTTCATTTTCGGTCAGTTTACGGTTGATGATAAATAAAAGCCGGTAAAGCAGAATGGAGAGCACTACCGTGTATACCATTTCCGGCAGAATAATATGCGCCAGATAATCGAAAAAGTGCAGGCGCACGCGCAGCAGGAACTGCAGCACATACATCAGCAGACTGTAGATCAGATCGCTGGCAGCGACCAGCACAATGTGTACCTTAATATCATCATCATAGAAGACTTTGCAGAAAAAGCCGTTCAGATAACCGATATACATATAGAGCAGTGCGTAAAATCCAAACAGGCTGCCATAGAACAGGTCAATCATCAGACCGCTGAAAAATCCGACCATCAGTCCCTCTTTTTTTCCGCGCATCAGCCCGAAAGCAGACGTCAGAATCAGAAGAAGGTTCGGCGTTACGGACGCGATCTGAAAATACTGAAATACAGTTGTCTGTAACAGAAAAGCTGCCAGAATCAGAAAGGCAAGCGTGATTTTTCTGCGCATTTACTCTCCTCCCTGCTGTTTTAATTCTTTGATTACGAGAACTTCCTGAATATGTTGAAAATCTACAACAGGAATGATGTATCCCTTTTTCGTCAGGTGGTTGGAGTCCTCGGTAATTTCACTGACATAGCCGATCAGAATACCGCGAAGGTATTTGTCGCTGATGTTCGATGTCACAATCTTTTCGCCCTCAGCAACCGTGTCGGTCGTATTAAGCTGGGAAAAAGCAAGCTTTCCGTCACTGATCAGGCGCAGATCGCCTGATACAATACACGTATCCGAGGTAGATGCAGTCATGGCGCTGACAGAGCTGGAGTCGTCAATGATGGAACGGACCGTGGCAGAATTGGAACTTACCTCTTCGACGAGTCCCACAAGACCGCCGTCCGCGATAACGTTCATGTCTTTCTGAATGCCGTCATTCGATCCTTTGTTGATAACAAAAGTATCATACCAGTTGCCAGGATCCTTTGAAATAACCTGCGCTGCTACTTTTTCATATTCCGAGTAGGACTGGTCAAGCTGATAGAGGTCCTGAAGGCGCTGCAGCTCCTGCTGATCCTGGACGAGCTGATTGTTTTCTTCGGTCAGATCCGTGACCTTCTGTTCAAGCTCCTCTTTCTCAGCGGACAGTTTTTTGACGTTCTGGAAACCGGTCAGGCAGTCGGTCAGATACGCACCGATCTGGTTAATACCATTCTGAAACGGGATAATCACAAATCCGGCAGCCTCCCGGATCGGCGTGACTGGCATCTTGTCTGCTGCACTGCCTAAAATGCCGGAGAGACACAGGAACGTCATGATGAAAAGTAAATGTTTGCTTTTTAGCTGAAATTTTTTCTTCTTATTCATAGCGGGTCCTTTTTGATAGATTTACTTCTTTTTATTTACTGTATAAGCCCAGCGATGCAGTGCATCGTGCGTAATCAGTTCTTTGAGCCCACAGATGGTACAGAGGTCATAATACTGGGAAAGCTGCACCGGACAGCCGAGCTGCCGGGAAAGATACCGGTCAATATTCGGAATCCTTGTGCTTCCGCCGGTAATGTAGATGCCCTCTTTCTGGATATGGTCGTGAATCTGCGGCGGCGTACGCTCCAGCGCGTGCTTAATTTCCTCGCCGATGACATTGACGCCGGTGAGCAGTGCTTCATTTACAAGGGAAGAAGTAATGATCCCCTCCATCGGAAGACCGGATGCACCATCCACGCCGCGCACTTTTCGTGCCTCTTTTTTATCGGTCCCGAGGTCTGCCAGCGCAATTTTAACCCGCTTGGCCGTTTTGGAACCGATCTGGAAATTATTTTTGCGGCGGTTCAGATTGCAGATTGCTTCGTTGAACTGTTTTCCGCCCATTGGGATAATTCTGGAAAAAATAACCCTTGCGTTTGCAATAACGGAAATCTCCGTACTCTGGGCGCCAATATTGACAATCATGGATCCCTTGGTCCGGTTGATCGGAATGCCGAGCGCCAACGCGTCTGCAATCGGTTTGTCAACAAGATACATACGGCAGTTTTTCAAAGCTCCCTTATGTGCAATGGTATAATAAGAACGCCGTTCAATCTCTGTCATATCGCATGGGACTGAAAAATACAGCTCCGGGCGGTATCCCATGTGGCGCGTACAGCGATGGAGAAGGGTATGCAGTACTGCTTCTACCATTAATACATTCGCAATGCGTCCGTTGCTCATGGGGGTAATTACCTCGATATTGGAAGGCGTTCTCTCGTGCATTTCATATGCGTAATTTCCAACGGCAATCACCTGTTCGCGGTTGCGTATGGCAATCATGTTTTTTTCTTTTGTGATCGTGTCTTTCTTCAGGTCATAAATCTTGACGGTACTGGTGCCAAGATCTATGCCGTATACATTTCGAATCTGCATCGTGCTCCTTTAACTTGTTCCCTTCATTTCGGCATTCCTGCCTGTAGTTTCCGGGATCAGATTCCCTGTTCCAGCATGCTGGTATAGCAGTGATCCCCGATAATAATGTGATCCAGCAGGGTAATACCGAGCATTTCGCCTGCCCGCCGGATCTGCCGTGTCACGGTAATGTCGTCGCCGCTTGGTTCCGGAATTCCGCTTGGATGGTTGTGAACCAGCAGAATATGAACCGCACGGAACTGCAGTGCCGCAAGAAAAAGCTCCCGCGGCGAAATCATCGTCGCATTGACCGTTCCTCTTGTAATTTCCTTTTCTCCGAGAAGCTGATTTTTTGTGTCCAGCATCATGCAGAGAAGAACCTCCTGATCCTCGTGGCGGAGACGTTCCATGTAATAATCCGCAATGGAAGCCGGATCATGAAAGCAGAGACCTTTTCTTGCTCCGGCCGCGGCCATTCGTTTGGAAAGCTCACCGATGCACTGGAGCTGGATCGCTTTTACTTCCCCGACTCCGCGGATCTGCAGAAGTTCCTGTCTTGTACAGTGATAGAGTCCTAACAGGCCCTCCTCTTTTCCGGGAAGGGAAAGAATTTCTCTTGCGAGCTCCAGGGATGTTTTTCCCCTTGCCCCGCATCGTAAAATGACAGCCAGAAGCTCCGCGTCGGAAAGACTTTCCGGGCCGTTTTCCAGGCATTTTTCATATGGCTGTTCCATCGTCGGCAGGTTTCGTAATCCATTTTTTCTCATGTATTCCTCCCACCACTCTTCCGGGAATTTTCATGGAATACATTGGTTTGAATCACCCATCATTCTAGCACAACTTTCCGCAGATGTATAGGAATTATGAAAAATTCATATATTTTTTTGCAATTTCCTCTGCCGTTTTTAATCCGTCCATGGCTGCGGAAGTGATGCCTCCCGCATAGCCTGCGCCCTCTCCGCACGGGTAAAGACCGGTAAGCGACGAACTTTCGAGCGTTTCATTTCTTACAATGCGGACCGGTGACGAGGTACGCGCTTCCACGCCGGAAAGAACGGCGTCCGGACGGGAAAAGCCGTGGATTTTCCGCTCAGATGCACGAATGCCTTCCACAAGGGAGTCTCCGATAAACGTCGGAAGAACTTCCCGCAGATTGGCGAAAGTCCATTCTCCGCAGATGGAAGGGGTTACCTCTCCAAGTGCTGTAGAAACTCTGTTTTCACAGAAATCACCAAAAAGCTGCACCGGAACTTTGCCTTTTCCGGCTTCCCACGCAGCGTGTTCAAGCGCTCTCTGGAATGCCACACCATCGAGTACGTCCGGCGTTCCCTCTACATGGTACGGGCGGTAGTCTTCCGGTGTTACGGTGACAATCATAGCGCTGTTCGCATTTTTACCTTCCCGGTCAGAATAACTCATACCGTTGACGCAGGTGCGTTCCGCTTCCGAGGATGCGTTGACAACATAGCCGCCGGGACACATACAGAATGAGTACACACCTCTTCCGTTTTCACACTGATTGGTGACCTTATACGGTGCTGCCCCAAGAAAATCCGGTGCCTCCGGTCCGTACTGATCCTCCGTGATCATCTTCTGCGGATGCTCAATGCGGACGCCGACAGCGAAGGATTTTGCTTCCATGGAGATCTTATTTTCGCAGAGTTTAAAGAAGGTATCGCGTGCAGAGTGGCCGATCGCAAGGACTGCCGTCTCAGCGGCAATCTTCTCGGTTTCATTGACGGTTACAGAAGTGAGTCTGCCGTTTTCAATCCCAAAGTCCGTCACTTTTGCTCCGAAACAGACTTCTCCGCCCCATGCCTCGATCTTTTTCCGCATCGTTGTCACAATTCCGATGAGCTGATCTGTGCCAAGGTGCGGTTTCTGATCATACAGAATTTCTTCCGGTGCCCCGCATTCCGTGAAGATCCGGAGTACCTCACGGTTTCTGCCGGATGGATCCTTCACCGAAGTGTTTAATTTTCCATCCGAAAACGTACCGGCGCCGCCCTCTCCGAACTGTACGTTCGATTCCGGGTTCAGAACGCCGGTTTTCCAGAACGCATCGACACTTTTCTTTCTCTGTTCTGCAGATTCGCCGCGCTCCAGAACGAGCGGACGGTAGCCATGCTTTGCGAGAACATAGGCACAAAAAAGCCCTGCCGGACCGCTTCCGATAATAACCGGCCGGTGAACAAGAGTCTGTTCTCCGGATTTTGGGAACACATATGGCTTTTTCTCCGCTTTTACGATCTGGTTATTTTTCGCCTTCCGCAGTACGGCGTTCTCATCTTTTACTTTTACATCAAGCTGATAAACGTATTTTAATTCGGATTTCTTTCTGGCATCAATTGAGCGGCGTAAGAGCTCAATTTCCTGCAGATCGTGTTTTCCGATTTTCAGTGTTTTTCTTATTTTCTGTTCCAGTTCCTCCTGTGTGTGAGTGACTGGAAGCTTTAATTGCTGTATCCGAATCATGTATGTTCTCCTGCTGCAGCTCTTCCGGCTGCACTTCCGCTGGACCAGGCCCACTGGAGATTGTAGCCGCCGCAGACGCCGTCGACGTCCAGGGCTTCTCCCGCAAAGAAAATACCAGGGTGCTGTACCGATTCCAGAGAATCCGTAAGCTGGTCGAGCGTGATGCCGCCCGCACACACCTGGGCTTTTCCAAAGTCGGTCTGGCCGGTGATCTGTAAACGATATGATTTGATGGCGCCTGCCATTTCTTCCGGAATCTTTTTCTTTCCGATCAGAACCGGAATGAGTTTTTCCGGAAGAAGGCCGATCAGAAGCTCTTTTGGCGCTTTATACGGGCAGATTTCCTGCCGTCTGACAAATTCTGCAGTAAGCTCCGATTCCGTCAGTTCCGGAAAGAAGTCTACGAGAAGTTCAGCGCGTTTTTTCTGCATGCAGGCGCGCACAGCGAACCGGGAAATCTGGAATACCGGGATGCCGGAGACACCGTAGTCGGTAAGCTGCAGTTCTCCCTGTTCCGTCAGAATCTCCTGATTTTCAACCAGAAGCGTAATCTTCGCGCGCACCCGAACACCCGCCCAGGAGGAAAACTGGTTTCCTTTGCAGCGGAGCGGGCAGAGGGCCGGGGAAAACGGAATCGAAGCGAGCTGAAGCTGATCGGCAAATCGAAGTGTATCTCCGTCGGAACCGGCGATCTGGGAAGCACAGCTTCCGCAGCAGATGATGACGCTGTCAGCCGGGTACTGCCATCCTTCGGTGCGCACCAGATAACCATTTTCGGCTTTTTCCACTGCAACAGCCGTTTCCCGTGTCTTGATTTTTACCTTTCGGAATCTGGCTTCCAAAACCAGCAGATCAAGAACGGACTGTGCCTGCTCGCTGGCCGGATAAAGCCAGCCTTCACGGCTCCGGATGCGGATGCCGAGCTGTTCAAAAAACTGTTCGGTGTCCTGTTCGGTAAACTGTTCGAGAACCCGTGATGCACGCTCCTGATTTCCCGTGCGGTAGCACGATGCATCCTGATAACGATTGGTAAAATTACACCGTCCGTTTCCGGTCGCAAGAAGCTTTCTGCCCGGTTTATCGTTCTTTTCCAGAACAGTGACCGCGGCACCGAGACGTGAGGCCCAAATTGCCGCCATCAGTCCGCTCGCGCCGCCGCCGATAATTACCACATTTTTTGCCATTATAATGTCACCATACCGGCATCGACGAGTTTCTGAAGACTCATCAGAATACCGAATTTTGCGTGCTGCCACGTAAGCCCACCCTGGAAGTAGACAGCGTACGGTGGTTTGATCGGGCCGTCGGCAGAAAGTTCAATGGAAGAGCCCTGCACGAAAGCGCCAGCTGCCATGATAACTGGGCTGTCGTAGCCTGGCATATCCCAAGGTTCCGGGGAAACGAAGCTGTCGACCGGGGCAGCTGCCTGGATACCCTGGCAGAATGCGATGACGCCTTCCGGTTTTCCAAACGTTACCGCCTGAATGATGTCGTGACGGCTCTCGGTTCCGTTTGGAACAACGGCAAATCCCAGTTTCTCATAAACATTTGCAGCAAAGACAGCACCTTTTAATGCCGCTGCGGTAACGGTCGGTGCCAGGAAGAATCCCTGGTAGAAGGAACCGTTCACACCAAGTGTTGCGCCAACCTCTTTTCCAAGTCCCGGGGAGAGCAGACGGTATGCTGCATTTTCCACGTACTTTTTCTTTCCAACAATGTAACCGCCGGCCGGAGCCAGTCCGCCGCCCGGGTTTTTGATCAGGGATCCGACCATCAGATCTGCACCGACATTGGTCGGTTCGATCGTCTCCACGAACTCGCCGTAGCAGTTATCGACCATACAGATGACATCTGGTTTGATATTTTTAATAAATGCAATCAGTTCACCGATGCGGGTAACAGAAAGCGTCGGTCTGGTCTGATATCCTTTCGATCTCTGAATCGTCACCATCTTTGTCTTTTTGTTGATGGCATTTTTGATTCCTTCGTAATCGAAAGAGCCGTCCTCTTTTAAATCTACCTGGCGGTAAGTTACGCCATATTCCGCAAGAGATCCGACGGACGGGCGGATGCCGATCACTTCCTCAAGGGTGTCGTACGGTTTTCCAACAGGAGAAAGCAGTTCGTCGCCCGGGCGGAGATTTCCGGAAAGCGCCGTTGCAAGCGCATGGGTTCCGCAGGCGATCTGCGGGCGTACCAGTGCATCCTCAGTGCCGAAGCACGTTGCATAGACCTGCTCCAGCGTATCACGTCCCAGGTCATTGTATCCGTATCCTGTGGTTCCATATAAGCATGCCTCGCTGACCTTGCTTGCCTGCATGGCGTGGATGACCTTTAACTGGTTGTATTCTGCGATTTCATCAATTTTTGCAAAACGCTCTTTTAGTTCTTCCTCAATTTTCGTTCCAAATGCGAAAACCTCTTTGGAAATGCCAAGTGTGCTGTACATAGCAACTTTTTCTGTCAACATGATTATTCTCCTTCTTCCTTTGCATCAGCCGAAACGATTTCGTTCCAGCGATCCAGCATATAGGATAATATTTTTTCTTCGTCGTAGTCAAAATCCGGCTTGTTCAGCCAGATCACATCCTTTTCCCGGCGGAACCAGGTCAGCTGCCGTTTGGCAAAATGACGGGTGTCCCGCTTGATGATATAGACGGCCTCCTCCAGCGTGCATTCGCCCGCAAGATACGGGAACAGTTCTTTGTAGCCCAGTCCCTGCATGGAGACAAGATCTCTTGTGTATCCCATTTCTTTCAAACGGAAAACTTCATCAACCAGTCCGTCGCGGATCATCTGATCGACGCGCCTGTCAATGCGGTCATACAGAATCGAACGTTCGTCGTTCAGCACAAAATAAGCAGAACAGTACGGAGATTCCTTCTGCTTCTGCTCCTCGTTGTGCTCCGAAATCTTCTGTCCTGTCTCGTGATAATATTCCAGCGCCCGGATTACACGTTTTACATTATTCGGGTGAATCGTCTCCGCGGAAGCAGGATCAACCTCGGAAAGTTCCCGGTACAGTTCTGCCGCGCCTTCCTCCGTTGCTGCTTTTTCTTCCAGCTGTTTCCGGATCGGCAGTTCACCGTGCGATTCCGTAAAATCAACTTCTTTTAAAAGTGCCTGGATATAAAAGCCGGTGCCGCCCGTCACGATCGGAATCTGTCCGGCGGCGTATATTTTTTCCATCGCTTCATGCGCCAGTTCCACAAACTTCACGACGTGAAACTCTTCGGAAGGATCGAGCACATCGATCAGATAATGCGGAACGCCGCACATCTCCTCCGGGCGGATTTTGGCAGATCCGATATCCATATGGCGGTAGACCTGCATAGAATCCGCGGAGATAATGGCCCCATTCACCGTTTTGGCAAGCGAAATCGACAGCTTCGTCTTGCCGACGGCGGTCGGGCCGGTCAGGATAATCAAAGGTTTTTTCAAAAAAATCACCTACACAATTCTCTTAAATTTCTTTTCCAGTTGCCGCTTCGAGAGGGAAATGATCGTCGGGCGGCCGTGCGGGCAGTGGTACGGATCTTCGAGCGTCAAAAGCTCGGCAATCAGCTGTTCCGCCTCCGCATAGGAAAGATGGTTGTTCCCCTTGACAGCGGCCTTGCACGACATGGTCGCCAGACGGTCTTTTAAGATCTCCAGCGGCTTTTCGCGGACCTCCTCGAGATTGTCAAGAATCTCGATAAACAGTTCTTCTGTCGCAATGCCGTACAGATTGTGCGGCACAGCGTTGATCGCATAGTCCTTTCCGCCGAACGGGGAAATTTCATAGCCGAAGGACTGGAAGACATCCATGTAACGGGTCACAAGATCTGCTTCCTGCGGCGTTAAGGAGACGATCAGCGGAGGACTCACCATCTGGGATGTGACGTTCTTTTCCCGGTAATTCTTCATCATCCGTTCAAACAGCACCTTCTCGTGTGCGGCATGCTGATCGATGATGTAGAGATTCTCGCCGTACTGAATCAGCCAGTACGTATCGAAAACCTGGCCGATAATGCGGTGCGATTTCTCTGCTTCCGGGGTAAGAAACTGCTCATCAAAGAGCTGCATCTGGCCTTCCGGCTCAGGCGAAGCGGATGCAGATGAACGTTCTTCCGGCATGGAAGGCGTCTGCGGAACCGTCTCTGGCTCCTGCGGATGCTGTATTGCTTCCACGCTTGAGCGGCCTGCTGGATTTGTAACTTCCTGCTCCGCATTGCTGCTCTCCTGCTGCTCCCACGCTTTTACATCCTTATTCCGCGCTGCTGCCTGCTGTGATTCAGCCATACGATTCGGTGTCTCTGTTTGTTTCAGAAACGTCTGAGAGGTCTGCGGCAAAGCAGTCTCCTTTTGCATTGGCATTTCTGCTGCAGTTTCAGCTGAACTCAGAACCGCCGTTTTTTCTGTCTGCACAGAATGATCTGCCGTCTTTGGCACGTTTCCTGCACCCGGCTCAAACAGTTCTTCCTCTTCCCGCGTCATTCCCGTCGTCTGCTGAACCGGCACATACGTTTTCGCTGCGCGGTATCCATTTCGTTCCACCTCCGGGAAAATCGGCATTCTTCTGCTCTGGCTGGAAACCGGCTCCACCGGAAGGGACTGCCGTGCAAAGCCTTCTTTTACCTGCCGTTTCTGCTCGAACGGTTCCGGAACAACAATCTGTTCTTTCCGTGCCGCTTTTTCCTCTGCTTTCCGTTCCCTGTCGGAAGAAAGCGAAACCTTCACAATCTGCTCCCTGTGATTCAGGGCATCCGAGATCATATCACGCATCTGGCGGTAAATCTCCTCCTGATGGGAAAAACGAAGTTCCATCTTCGTCGGATGCACATTGACGTCGACTGCTTCTCCATCCATCTGGACATAGAACAGCGTAAACGGATATTTATGCTGCATCATCGATGTCTGATATCCGTCCTCGATCGCGCGGGCCAGCAGCTTGCTCCGCACATACCGTCCATTCACGTAATAATTTTCAAAATTCCGATTTCCCCTCGAGATCACCGGTTTTCCGATAAAGCCGTCGATCGTCATCAGTGGGCTTTCCGAGTGAATCTCGATCAGCTCCCGCGCGATGTCGCGGCCATAAATATTATAGACCAGTTCTTTTAAATTCCGGTTGCCGCTCGTATGGAGCTTCACCTGTGAATTCACCATATATTTAAACGAAATCCCCGGGTGCGACAGCGCAAGCTGCTCCACAACGGAAGTCACCGCATTCGCCTCCGTAACCGGCGTTTTTAAGAATTTCTGACGAGCCGGCGTGTTGTAAAAAAGATTCCGGACCAGAAAGGTTGTTCCGGTCGGGGCACCGACCTCCTCATTGGCCTTCTCCGCGCCGCCCTCAATCACATACCGCGTTCCCGTCAGCGCATCCGGCGTTTTCGTAATCATCTCGACCTGCGCAACCGCCGAGATACTCGAGAGCGCCTCGCCGCGGAAGCCAAGAGATGCAATCTGCACGAGTTCTTCCACGGAACGGATCTTACTCGTCGCGTGGCGCAGAAAAGCGAGCGGCACCTGTTCGGCCGGAATGCCGCTTCCATTGTCCGTGATCCGCACCAGCGAAATACCGCCGTCGCGGATTTCCACGGTGATCGCCGTCGCACCGGCGTCCATTGCATTTTCCACCAGCTCCTTTACCACGGAAGCCGGCCGTTCCACGACCTCACCGGCCGCAATTTTATCGATCGTATTCTGATCCAGTACTGCTATGGTAGCCATGTTGT
Source organism: Fusicatenibacter sp. (assembly GCF_977045365.1). Lineage (NCBI taxonomy): Bacteria > Bacillati > Bacillota > Clostridia > Lachnospirales > Lachnospiraceae > Fusicatenibacter > Fusicatenibacter sp. Next base: position 26,704 of record NZ_CDRRUH010000013.1, on the reverse strand, counting down.
TCCTTTCTGTTTCGGATTGTATTCTAACTTATGTTCTGGTTCAGTATTCCCTATTTCCAGCGGTTTTTCACCTTTCCCTGGAAACGGTACAGGGTATTTAAAGCATCCATCGGCGTCATGTTCGAGATATCAAGTTCAGAGAGCTCCTGGATGATATCATCATCCTGCACCGTATCGAACAGCGACATCTGTGCCATATCGACCTCGTCGTAGTGAACCGGCTTTGCTTTCGGTTTCTTCTGCATCGTCAGGTCCTTGACCGCAGCAGTGATATCGGCATCACTTAACTGCTCCACCAGCTCCTGCGCCCGGGAGAGCACCGACTCCGGCACACCTGCAAGACGCGCTACCTGGATACCGTAGCTCTTATCTGCGCCGCCCTGTACAATTTTACGCAGAAACACGATATCGTCGCCCTTTTCCTTGACGGCAATACAATAATTGTGCACGCCCGGCAGCTTTCCCTCGAGCTCCGTCAGCTCGTGGTAATGTGTCGCAAACAGCGTTTTCGCGCCGAGCAATTTCGGATTCGCCACATGCTCAATGACCGCCCAGGCGATCGAAAGACCGTCGAATGTACTCGTACCTCTTCCGATCTCATCGAGAATCAGCAGACTGTTCGAAGTCGCATTCCGAAGAATATTTGCCACCTCCGTCATTTCGACCATAAATGTACTCTGGCCGCTTGCAAGGTCATCGGATGCGCCGACACGGGTAAAGATCCGATCCACAATACCGATGTTTGCCTTCGAAGCCGGAACAAACGAACCGATCTGTGCCATCAGCACAATGAGAGCCGTCTGGCGCATATACGTCGATTTACCGGCCATGTTCGGTCCGGTGATGACGGAAACGCGGTGGTCACCGTTGTCAAGCAGGGTATCATTTGCGATAAACATATCGTTTGGAATCATCTTCTCGACCACTGGGTGACGGCCGTCCTTGATATCAATCTTTCCGCGGCTGTTCAGCTTCGGGCGCACATAGTGGTTGTGCTCGGCAACGTAGGAAAGCGATGCATACACATCGAGCCGTGCCAGAGCCTGCGCCGTGCGCTGAATCCGCTCCGCCTCACCGGCAACCGTATCACGTACCGTACAGAAAAGATCGTATTCCAGCGCATACAGCTTATCCTCCGCACCGAGAATCGTATCCTCGAGTTCCTTGAGGCGCGGGGTAATGTAGCGCTCTGCATTCGTCAGGGTCTGTTTTCTTGTATAGTAATCCGGCACGAGGTCTTTAAACGAGTTCGTTACCTCCAGATAGTAGCCAAATACCTTGTTGTATTTGACCTTCATATTTTTGATGCCGGTTTTCTCGCGCTCACTTGCTTCCAGCTCACTCAGCCACTGTTTTCCCTCAGTCTTGGCGTGACGGTAATTATCGACCATCTCGTTGTAGCCGTCCTTGATCATACCGCCGTCGCGCATCAGATACGGCGGATCATCGACGATTGCCGCATCGACAAGCTGATAGAGGTCCTCGAGCGGGTCGAGATCCTCCTGAATCTGTGCCAGAGCGCCGCCGTCAAACGAATTTAAGAGCTGTTTAATGTAAGGCAGCATCTGCAGCGATGATTTAAAGGCAATCAAGTCACGCGGATTCGCGGACTGGTAGCTGATTCTTCCGACGAGACGTTCGAGGTCATAGACCGGGCGGAGGTATTCGCGGATTTCCTCGCGGATCATCGCCTGCCCCGTTAGCGTCTCTACCGCATCGAGTCTTGCATTGATTTCATCCTCGTCGATCAATGGCTGCTCCACGTAGCTTCGCAGAAGACGCGCGCCCATCGCCGTGCGGGTTTTGTCGAGAACCCAGAGGAGGGAGCCGCGTTTCTGCTTCTCCCGCAGCGTTTCTACCAATTCCAGATTCCGGCGGCTGGAGCTGTCGATCAGCATATATTTGTCTGTCACATACGGTGTAATCGAATTCATGTGAGACAGATCCGATTTCTGTGTCTCGTGCAGATACTGGAACAGCGCACCGGCTGCAATTGTTCCGCAGTTGTAATCAGCGATGCCAAGGCCCTCCATGGTCGCCGCATGGAACTGCTCCTGCAGCGTACGGCGGCAGATGTCATCGTCGAAATACCAGTCTTCCAATGCATTGACGCAGATATGAAGACGGGTCCGGAGATCCTCCACATCAATGCCGCAGAGCAGGAATGACTGATTGCAGATGATTTCCGCCGGCATAAATTTCGTGATCTCATCCACAAGGCGGCGCGGCTTGTCCATTTCCGTGACGAGGCACTGGCCGGTGGAGATATCTGCCGTAGAAATGCCAAAGCATCCCTCCATGCAGACGATCGACATGATGTAGTTGTTCTTCGTCTCATCGAGTCCCTGCGGGATCAGCGTCGTACCCGGTGTGACAACGCGGATGACTTCGCGCTTTACCATGCCCTTTGCCTGTTTCGGGTCCTCCATCTGCTCGCAGATCGCAACCTTATGGCCGTTCTCTACAAGACGGTTGATATACCCTTCTGCCGCGTGATACGGGATACCGCACATCGGAGCGCGCTCCTCCATGCCGCAGTCCTTTCCGGTCAGCGTAAGCTCAAGTTCTTTGGATACCAGGGTGGCATCCTCGAAGAACATTTCGTAGAAATCACCTAAGCGGTAAAACAAAATGGTATTAGCCGGGTCAGTCAAGCCCGTCTTCGTCTGGCAATAATGTACCATCATCGGGGAAAGCTTCTCACACTGATCCAGCGCATCCTGTGCTGTCACAGGCCGCGTGGACATCAGTGCCGGCGCTTTTACCGCTGTGTTTTTTGTTTCTGTATCGTTCATTTGTATTTCATACCTTTTCTCAAGAATAAATATAAGAAGTATAACAAACGTCATACCTGCACAATTTTAGCATGAAACCAGAAATTGTGCAAGATTCACAAGCGTATAAAATGCCCCCTTCCTGTCAGTGGTTTTTTCTCAAAACCAGCCGTCCAGGAAGCGAGCATTCCCTTTAATTTTTCTTTTTTTGTCTCCATTTTGAGAAAGACGAACCAATCAACAGGATCAGCACAAAAACAACGGCAACCGTTTCATAAATCTGCACGCCGGTGTTGACAGGATTGTCGTCAATTGAGCGGTAATCGCGCTCCAGACGCCACAGCATCGCCATCCGGTCCATGAAATCAATCTGCCGTGCGCCGTCCGTCTCGGTCTTAAAGACGGCACAGTAAAGATTCGTGTACCACTGGTCAAGAAGACTGACCCCTGATCGCCCGATCTTTCCGCTGCCGATCTCCTCGTCATTTTCATCATACAGAATCCTGCCGCTTCTCGAACTCTGGTAATCGAGCGGCGTTTCATCTACATCAAGGAAAATCAGTCTTGTATCTTTTCCATGGGAGGTATCCACATACTGCTCCTGCGCATAGCCAAGACACGTACCGGATGCGTCGTAATAGCCGTACGTCGTGCCGGAGCCTTCTCTGTCATTGATGGGCTCATCCTCCACATAGTCAATCGAAAACCACTCCTCCTCGTTGATATAGACCGTATTCTTCTGAAGATAGCCCGCCACTTTTCCGTCTGCCACAATCTTCGTCTTTCGTTTACTTCCATACAGGTCAAAGTAGATTTCTATGGTTTCTGCCGATGTAAGCGCCTCTTTTGCCTCATCCGCAGTTGCAAACTCAGATTCCGGCACTTTTTCTTTTCCGCAGCCGCCAAGCACCAGAGCGGCGGCAAGAAAAAGACCAGCGGCTGTATATATTCTCTTTTTCAACTGCCTTTTTCCTCCGCCTTACTTGTTATCTTTGTAATACTCATTTGCCTCATCGTACATCATATCGAGCAAGGCGTATTTATCCTGGAAATCCATCACCTGCGTACCGTTATCCTCCAGGTTCACATAGAGATTGCACTGTGAACCGGACCAGTCCATCTCTTTTTTCGCAGAACCGATCACCGTTCCGCCCTCTGTATAAATGGTATGTCCATCCTCTGATGCGTAATATGGTTTTTCGTTCAGATCTGCATCGAGAAAAATAATGTAATACGCTTCCGGCATCTGATCCGGTGTCGTCACGCGCTCCTGTGCATAGCCAAGCAGGTTGTTGTCCGGATCATAGAATGCATAGGTAGTAGCGGATTTTGTCATCTTATTGATTTCTTCGTCCGTCACAATTTTCATATGGAACCATTCTTCGCCGGAAATAGAGATCGTCCAGGTCTGATCAAAGAGACCGCTGTTTTTCATATACGCGGCAGCCTTTTCATCCGCATAAATGTTTCCCGAAGCGTCAACGTTATCCAGATCACAGCGCATGCGGACGGACGAAGCCGATGCAAGGGCTTCTTTTGCCACATCCGCGTTTTCATACCCTAACTTTTCTTCTGCCGCCGAGCAGCCGCACAGAAGCAGAAGTCCTGCTGTAAAACCCAAAAACAATTTTGTCGTTTTTCTCATAGATTCCCCTCTCTTTCTTTTGTCAGGACCGATTGGAAAGACCGCCGTCCTTGTCGCGTGCCAGTTCTCTTGCCGCCATCACAGCGAGTGCGGTCAGCTGCGGCAGATATTTTGCATCGTAGACAATCAGAAACGCATTGTCGAACATGATGTTTCCGACGGTAAGATCCATATTGTCGACGATGGCGCCGATCATGGTTCCGTTCAGTTTTACCGAGTAATTGTGGCCGATGGAGCCGGCGTATTCCCGGAGTTCCAGTTTTCCCTCCGGCAGTTCCATCGAGAACTGATCCCGTACGAGTGCAAACTGCTTTTTCAACACACCATACGGCTCGCCGTACAGATAAAAACGGTAGGTCGGCAGCGCGTGGAGCAGTTCCTTCGTCATGCGAAAAATTTCCGTGTGCATCGCATCGTAGATATAAAACGTTTTCAGCGGCACCGTGCTGTCGATCTCGTAGACTAGGTTTCCGTCTGTATCCTCCAGATCGAAATGCTGGCCCGTCAGGCGGTAATCCTCCGTGAAAGTGTAAATCTGGGACGCCGAAATCTTCTGAAACGGCTGTACCGTTCCGGTTTTGACGAAATGCTCCAGATTCGCTTTTAATTCGCTCTGGAACATCATCAGATCGGAATGGTACTTGCTCCCCTTTTTTGTGTCAATTGAAACTCGCTCCTCCGCTCTATTTTGTTCTGCCTAGCGGGACAAAGAAAGCGTGTCGGCGCATCTTTTTTGTCAGAATGCATCCGGCACGCTTTGTTTCAAAAATTTAATGAACGAAAAGAAATTATGAAACTGGAATCACGCGGCCCGTTTCTGCCATGGTTCGGTGGGAAATGGAAATTACGGTACGGTTTTTGGAAACCCTTTGCAGTGCATTTAATACCATTTTTTCCGTCTCTGTATCAAGGTTTGCGGTAATCTCATCGAGGAGCAGAATTTCAGGCTCCGCTGCGGCTGCGCGGGCAATCGAGAGGAGCTGCCACTGACCCTGTGAGAAGAGATCCTGTGTACAGATCGTATCATATTGGTCCGGAAGCGCCTCGATGGTCTTTGCAAGTCCGGTCAGCTCTGCTGCTTTTTTTACATCTGTATCCGAAATCTTTGCATCATACAAAGTAATCTGGTCTTTTACCGATCCCGGCACCATGTGAAACGACTGCTCCACATAGCCGAAAACCTTTCGTTTCTTCGCATCCGGCAGATCGACAGATGGAGCGCCCCAAATCAGAACCGTTCCTTTCTGTGGCTCATATAAACCGAGCAGCAGTTTGAAAATAGTACTCTTTCCGGCACCCGTTCGTCCCAAAAGTGTTACCTGCTCGCCTTTTTTGATCTGCAGACTTACATCGTTTAAGATGACCTGGCTTTCGTCATATCCAAACGTCACATTTTTTAGCTCAGCCGCTATGCCGTAATCTGTATTTGCAGTCAGCACAGCCGGCTCTTTCTTCTCTTTCAGGCTGCAAAATTCATTGATTCTTTCCATACCGGCAAACGCAGACTGAATCGTCTGGATTTCCATACCAAGGCTTTCGACCGGAGTAAAGATCTGGGAAATATAGTTTATAACAGCAACGGCGGTTCCGGCGGACATGCCGAACAGCTTTAAAACGGTCGGATTGCCGGAGGCCGAAAGCAGCATGACAACAGCAACAACAATGGCATTTAAAATCAGGATGACCGGAGAATAGACGGCATCGTAAAAATTGGTCTTCTCCATTGCGCTGTAGCTGTCATCAATATAGTGCGCATACTGCTGCTCCATATACGTTTCTTTCTGCAGACAGTGAATGGTACGGATGTTGTGCAGCGTCTCCGGAACGTGACCCGAAGCACGGCTGACTGCACGGCGGTTGGCAATCTGGGAGGCCAGCATGTTTTTCTGGACATAACGGGTAAAGAGGAACAGAACAGGGAGTAAAAGAATCAGAACAATCGTAAGTCCACGGTTTGTCACCCAGATGACGGTAAGAATGCTTAAGATTTTGCACGCATCGGCAAACATACTGATGATCCCGGAGGTAAACAGGTTTTCCACTGTGTCGACGTCACCGACAAATCTTGATACGAGAGCGCCCGGCTCCTGGCGGTTCAGCTCGTTGGCGGAAAGGCGTCCGAACTTTTCCATCAGACTGCTTCGGAGTGCATGTGTAATTTTCTGGCCGAATACCGTCAGAAGACTCTCTCTTGCCGACTCCAGAAGACCCGTCAGGGCAAGAAGTCCGAAATACAGCAGAATTCCTTCCATCCAGAGGGTATGCTTATTTATCAAAAGGTCAATCAGTTGTGCCAGCACAAGCGGCGGGAGCAGTGCGAAAATAACCGCACCGCAGACGACTGCAAAAAGTGCGGCTGATAAAACGCCGTGTTTTCGAACGGTTTCTTTGATTACCCGCAATACAGATTCTTTCTTTTGCATCAAAAGCTGCCTCCCTTCGTCTGATTGCTGCAGAGCTTTGCGTAAGACGGAACCGTTGCAAGGAGTTCCTCATGTGTGCCGACTTTCGTATGGCGCTCATCCATCCAGATGACCTGATCCATCTGATCAAACAGATAGAGGCGATGGGAAATGAGGATCATAATAGAGTCTTTTGCCAGTTCTTTTAAATTTGCAAAAATCTGTGCTTCCGTCTTCTGGTCGAGTGCCGAAAACGGATCGTCGAGAATCAGAACCGGCCGTTTGTGATACAGAGTTCGCGCAAGGGCAAGGCGCTGCGCCTGACCGCCGGAGAGACGGACACCGCCCGTTCCGACCAGAGTATGGATTCCGTTTTCCATTGCTTTCACTTCATCTTCCAGGCAGACGACTCGGATCATCTCCTCTGCGCCCTCTTTTCCCCCGAGACGGATATTATCTTCCACGCTTCCATGGAACAGCTCCGGGTCGTGGCCAAGATAACCGACCATGCGGTTCCGGTCTGCTTTTTCCATTTTTTCCAGCTCTTTTCCGCCAAAGGTGATGCTTCCCTCATACGGCGACTCGCAGAGAAAAGTCTTTCCAAGCGTTGACTTTCCGCATGCGACAGGTCCCGTCACACCGATGATCTGGCCAGGAGCCGCTTGAAACGACAGGTCATGGATAATCTCTTTTCCGTTTGGATAGGCAAAATGCAGGTGATCGACGTTAAGCTCTGCAGGCGCTGCGGCCGGAAGCTCCGGTTCGGCTTTCGAATTTTGCAGCAGAGGTTTGATTCGTTTCCAGGAAACCTGCGCTTTATGCACTGCATTAAAAAGCTTTGCTGCGCTCGATGATTTGGTGGCAAGCTTCGTGTAGCAGGACAAAAATGTGGTAAATACGGCAATGGTCCACGGTGTCCAGCCCTCATGCAGGACGTTTCTGCCTCCAAAATACAGGATAAACAGAATGCTCGTCATCGAGATCATACGGTAAATCGGCGGCATAGCTGTGTTCCAGATATTGGCGCGCACAGCGGCAGATTCGTAAGCCGAAAGATTCTCCTCATAAGCGGCCTTTCTGTCCTCCTCACAGCCAAAGACACGATACGTGATGGCATTTGTCGCACGGTCCAGGGTTGCAGCACTTAATGCACCCGACTGTACCTTATAGGCAGCGCCCGTTTTCTGTACCATGACCTTCATCTTTTCGGCAATCACGTAGGAAATGGGTGGGAAAATCATGCAGAGAAGAGCCAGTTTCCAGTCGTACCAGAGCAGCATACACGCATAGGCGAGAAGAGCAACACCGGTATCAAAGATTTCCGTTGTAAATTTCCGCATTCCTTCTACGCAATCGTCTACATCGAGAATGGCCTTCGTCAGTACATTTCCGGTACCTTCCGCTTCCAGCTCCAAGCGGCTTTTGCAAACCAGCGTTCCGTAAAGAATCTGCTTCATATGCCGGTTGACGTTGTTGGCAAATCTTCTGACATAGAACCGTTTGAAATAGCGGGAAACCTGCACAATGCCAATACTCACAACATAGGCCGTGACCAGCATCAGCATCTGGTGGAAGGTTCCTGTGCCACCCAGGAGATCAACCAGCTTTCCTGTCATTTTTCCCTCAAACCAGGGACCTGCAAGAAGTCCCAGATTATAGATGAGGCCGGAAACCGTAACAAAAAAGAGGGTTTTCCATTCTTCCTGAAAGTAAGAGAGCACCCGGTTCGGGCGAAAGGTTTCATCCTTCATCGCTGCTGCCTCCTTCTGCTGTTGCTTTTATTGTTTTATCTGCTTTTTCACTTAAAATTTTTGAAAGTTCCGCAAAATGATTCTGCCGTTCTCTCTTCGATTTCCAGTACAGCTTGTCCAGCGTTCTGCAGAAGTTTTCTGCCTCCTCTTTGGGAAGCTCCGAGAGCAGCCATTCGTAAAAGACCGTTTCAATCTCCGCTTTGGAATTTTTCAGGGATTCTGCTTTTTCGGTAGCATACAGAAGCTGGCTTCTGCCGTCCCACGGATTCGGCTTCCGGACCAGATATCCTTTTGCCTCCAGGTTTGCAGCACGTCTTGCGGCAGCTCCTTTATCAATCTTCAGCTGTTCGCGCACTTCCGTCTGCGTGATGCCGGGATTGTGGCGCACCAGATGGATAAAATCAAATTCCGCCGTGCCGATGCCTTCTTCCTTCATCGCCTGAACCGTAAATTTCCCGGCTTCCCGTGCGATTTTCGTTATTTTTCGTTCGGTTGGATCCATTTTTATGCTCCTCCTGTTCTGTTTTGCATGTCCTAAATAGATGTATATGCAACTAATTAGATGATAGTACAACTAAATAAAATTGTCAATCCCATTTGAAAAAGTCTGTCAAAAACTGAATTTCATCAAAAATCCGTTCTTCTTTTGGTTGACGAAGTTCCGTCCGCCCTCTATAATAGAGATATTCGGCTGAAAAAAGGACAGCCAATCTATCAATAAGGAGATGTATCTTATATGGAAAAGAAACATGCGCGCGGCAGCTTTACCGGCTCCATCGGTTTCGTGCTTGCTGCTGCAGGAAGCGCGGTTGGACTGGGAAATATCTGGCGTTTCCCTTATCTTGCCGCAAAAGACGGAGGCGGAACTTTTATTTTGGTTTATATCGTACTGGCTCTGACCTTTGGATTTACGCTGCTGACAACGGATATTGCCATCGGCAGAAAAACGGGACAAAGTCCGCTTGTCGCTTATGGAAAAATTCACCCGGGCTGGAACGGCCTTGGCCTTCTCGCCAGTATCGTGCCGGTTGTCATTCTGCCTTACTACTGCTCCATTGGCGGCTGGGTATTAAAATACCTGTCTGTCTTCCTTACCGGACAGGGCGCCGCAGCTGCGGAGGATGGTTACTTTACCGGCTATATTACCGGCACCTGGCAGCCGATTGTATGGCTGTGTATCTATCTTTTTCTTACCGCATTTGTCGTATACCGCGGTGTCAATAAGGGAATTGAAAACTACAGCAAAATTCTGATGCCGATCCTTCTGATTTTAATCATCGGAATTTCTGTTTTTTCTCTGACCCTGACCCATACCGATGCAGACGGTGTCATCCGCACGGGACTGCAGGGTATGAAAATTTATCTTGTTCCGAATTTTAAAGGAATGACGCCGCAGAAATTTTTCACCGTCTTTGTCGACGCACTCGGACAGCTTTTCTTTTCGATCAGTGTAGCGATGGGTATTATGGTTGCCTATGGTTCCTACGTAAAAAAAGAAACAAACCTGATGAAATCGATCAACCAGATCGAAATTTTCGACACCATTGTTGCGCTGCTCGCCGGTTTGATGATCGTTCCTGCCGTATTTACCTTTACGGGAACAGAGGGTATGTCTGCCGGCCCTGGTCTGATGTTTGTCTCCCTGCCGAAGGTCTTTCAGTCCATGGGAGCAGCAGGCGGCGTAATCGGAACCATTTTCTTTCTTATGGTCTCCTTTGCAGCCATTACATCTTCCGTATCGGTCATGGAATCCATTGTTTCCTGTATGATCGACAAATTTCACATCAGCAGAAAGAAGAGCACTGTGATTGTAACGGTTTATGCGTGCCTCGTCGGTATCATCGTATGCCTCGGCTACAATGCGCTTTATTTTGAACTGAAGCTTCCAAATGGCGCAACGGCTCAGATCCTGGATGTCATGGACTTTATCAGCAATAACCTTCTGATGCCGCTTGTCGCACTTCTCTCCTGTATTCTGATCGGATGGGTTGTAAAGCCTCAGGTCATCATCGATGAGGTGACGCTGGGAGGATATAAGTTCGGAAGAAAGAAGCTGTATATCGTCATGGTGAAGTTTATTGCACCCGTACTCCTTGCCGCACTGCTGCTGCAGTCGTTCGGCATCTTAAGCGTCTGATCACTGCGATACCAGATTGCTACGTGCTTTGCACTCACGCAATCTTCAAAAACATTCGTAATCCGCTCATTTTTTTCGAAAAATGGCTACTTACTTATGTTTTTGGCGAGTCAAGAGATCAAAAAAGCATGTTTTCCGGTGGCTTTTCCAGAAAACATGCTTTTTTTGTGCCTGTCTGCACATATTTCTAACAGGTGAAACCCTTACATCCTGCGAATTAACGTTCCATTTACACCAAGTATCTCTCCGTCAAATTCCCGGGCGAAAAGTACTTCCCCGTCTCCTTTTACTTTTATTTCCTCATCCGATGCGTTGAGCAGAACTTCGATTCTATTTCCCTCTTCGTCTAATTTAATATACTCTACACACCGATCATTCTCATAGACATTCGGGAAATGGAAATGCAGGCTTCTGCACATTTTTTCATTTCTTCGAAGCATAATCAGTTTCCGCATCGTTGCAATTCTTTCCTGATTCTCTTTGCTTTCAATCTCACTCCATGGCATACATCTTCTGCAGTCCGGATCGTGCGCACCTTCCATTGCGATCTCCGTTCCATAATAAATACAGGGGCTTCCCGGAAGCGTAAAAAGGACTGCAAGCTGCTGGTAGAACTTATCCAGATCGTGAAAACGGTTCATCAGCCTCTCGGTATCGTGGGAATCCAGGAGATTAAAAAGTACATCGTTATTTTGTTGCATATACATGGTATAGCAACGGTTTACCATATATTCAAATTCTTCTTTTTTCATTGTTTTATCAAGAAAGAAATCATGGATTCCGCTCAGCAGCGGGTAGTTCATGACAGAATCATATTCATCTCCCTGCAGCCACTGGCTTGCATCATGCCAGATTTCCCCCAGAAGATAAATATCCGGCTTTATCGTTTTCAAATGCTCTCTTATCCGCTTTAAAAACCTGTGTGACACTTCGTTTCCTACGTCGAAACGAATTCCATCGATATCAAACTCCCGTACCCAGTCCTCGCAGATTTTACAGAAATACTGTATCACCTCTTCCTTGTTTGTGTTCAGCTTTGGCATCCCGTCTGTAAATGCAAAGGAATAGAACCGCCTGTCTCTGGTGTCTCCCCTTTTTTGAACCTGATTCCAGTCTTCTACCATAAACCAGTCCACATAACGAGACTCCTTTCCATGCTCCAGGATATCTAGCCACGGCTCAAATTTTCTTCCACTATGGTTAAACACCGCATCTACCATAATACGGATTCCTTTTTCATGCGCTTCTCTGCAAAGCGCTTTCATCGTATCTGTATCGCCAAAGGACGGATCTATTTTTGTATAATCGGTCGTATCATATTTGTGGTTGGACTCTGCTTTCATGATCGGATTCAGATAAATACCGGTAATCCCAAGTTCCTGCAGATACGATAATCTCTGACGGATCCCTTCCAGGTTTCCTCCGAATTTTTCTTCGTTTGTTACAGTTCCGTGATTTCTCCAGGGTGTGATATCATCTCCGTTTTTTTCCGGTGTCCCGTTGCAGAACCGATCCGGGAAAATCTGATACCAGATCGTTTCGTTTACCCATGCCGGTGTGCGATTGATATCTGCCGGGTTCATCCAGGGTACAATAAAGCACTGCTGCATACGGCCATCCATCCGGAGCTGTTCTTCTGTCAAAAAACCATCCTCAAAATAATACCAGACTTCCTTTTCCGTCCGCAGCTCGAAATAATATTTGCATCTTTTGTATTCCGGAAGAAGCGTTGTTGTCCACCAGATTTGATACGGCAGACGTTTTTTATATATTATTTCTTCTCTTTTTCCGATCCATTTTTCTTTTCCGCCCAAAATTCCGGCTTCGTAAGGATCTCCGTAATGGATAAATACCTGTTTTACATCATATCCTGTCTTGATATTTACGATCAGTCTGTCCTCATCCAGGGCATAACTCATCTGTTCTGAAGTTTTATGGTATACACCGCTAAATTCCATCTCATTTTCCTCCTGCATAGCTCTAAAGCTGTTTTTGCATCCTTGTAAGAAACACGATCGCTATTTGTTTCGTATTGTTTCGTAGCTTTACTATAAGCCTTTTTTATTTCTTCGTCAATCAATTTCCATTTTTCCCTGCACTTTCGTAAAATTCAGATAATTTTCAGGATGATTTTTGTGCAGGATGCTTTCTTCTTTCGAAACTTGACGAAATATTTCTTTTTCAAGGTATTAATTGCTTTTTATCTTATGATTTTATATAATGAGTTAAAAGAACCCCATCACGATAACTGGGAGTTTACATTTTTTGTTTTGTGAAAGGATTGCCGATTATGACTACCATTCAGGATATTGCTGATCAAATGGGAATTTCCAAGAGCACGGTATCCAAAGCTCTTAATGACGCGCCTGATATCAGCGAAGCTTTACGGAAACAGGTTTTGGAAACTGCCGTAGCTCTGGGTTATACGAAGCTGCGGCGTTATAAGAAATCGACGAAAAAAGTCTGTATTATAATAGAAAAAGAGAATATGCGGTATCAGGAACCGCATCATTTTGCCTATGATATCCTGGTGGGTTTTCGTCAGATGGCAGAACCTGCTGGATTTGATGTTGAAATTGTGCCTGTTGATATTAAGGCCCAAAGAAACCAGCATTATGATGTTTTTATGCTGGAGCATGATTATATAGGAGCTTTTGTGGTCGGTTTTTCCCTCAGCGATCCCTGGATTCAGGACTTTAAGGTCAGCCGCACACCGGCTGTTCTTTTCGACAACTATATGGTAGGGAATCCTTCCACCGCTTATGTAGGTATTGATAATGAGGAGGGAATGGAACTTGCCGTCTCTTATCTTGCCGGACTTGGACACCGGAAGATCGCCTATCTGAGCAGTTCCCTCGGTGCCCGGGTTCTCCAGGCACGCCATGCTGCCTTTCTCCGTTCCATGCACCAGCATGGACTGAAGACTTCGCCTGCTACGATCGGCTGTTCTTATTATCTGTCAGAATGTATGGAAAAGCATCTTCCCCGTTTCCTGGAAAACGGAATCACTGCTATTATTTGCAACCAGGATACCCTTGCAAGTGCAACGCTCACACAATGTCAGCAGCTGGGATTCCAGGTTCCTGATGATATCAGCATTATTGGATTTGATGATCTGCCGATTGCTGCCTGTACGTCACCGCCCCTTACGACCATCAGACAAGATCGGCTGGAACTTGGGAAAAGTGGATTTTTTGCATTGTCAAGTCTTCTCAATCACATCCCGATCAGTACGTATTTGTTGCATGCACAGCTAATCCAGCGGGAATCGACAGGGAAGGTTCCTCTATAAATTCATCTCATCAACAATATTGGCCGGTTTTACAGTCATTTCTACCCATGCCGGGATAAAACCGCTTTTAACAGCGTTTCTTACAGATCTGACATTAGACCAGGCGGTACAGTAAAACGGTACTTTGCCCCTGTTTATGATCTCTTTTGTAAGTCTGCTAGTCAGTGCAGAGGCAATCCCCTGTCGTCTGTATTCCGGCAAAACATCCACACCGATCTGCCACATATCGTCGCAATCGGCAGAACAGGCGGCGAGTCCCACCAGCGTGCTTCCGTCATATGCGCCGACGCCAAGTACATCCAGATTCTTCCGATCTTCGCAAAGCGCATTGCTCCATTCCGGCAGATACAAGTTTGCAAAATCTTCCTGTGTCAATATTCGTGTTTCATAAGCACAGGAAAGAGTCGGTATCCGGCTGATATCCGGCAGATAGTATTCTGCCATGAAACATATTTTGTGCCCTTTTTCAGCTAAACGTTCATTCAGCCAATGCATGTTTGGTGTCTCAAAGCAGTGGTAAAATTCGAATTTGTCTACATACGCAGATACCAGATCCATAGTCTCAGGTATGGAAGCCGCCATGATATTATTTCCATAGGAAACCAGATTGCAGGTAATAGGCTCTTTCAAATATTTGCGGGCCTTCTTTCCTAAATTTATGGGAACAACAACATTTTTTTCCGCCTTGAAATCTTCCACACGGCACCCCATATCTTCCGCAGACTGCCTCATGGCAATCTCCATCATTTCGCGATTCGTCATATGCTTTTCTCCATTCTATCAGTTCAGTAACTTGGGGATGCGCAGACATGTCCATTTTGGAAACAGTGTCTGTCATTCTCTGCATCCGGCCACCCAATCCTTCCGATTTTTTTCGTTTCGCAGATCATCTGCCAGGTATCTGCAGAATATGAAGCAGCACTCCCGCTGCCCGCTCCATTGCTGCCGGATCAATGGAGGAATAATTCATGACATACGTATTTTCCTGCTTTGCCGCCTCCGCCGCATCCGCGTAATAGCCGGAGAGCGGCTTTAATTTTACGCCGCGGGATTTCGCCTGCGTGACGATCTCCTCTTCTTTTTGATCGGTGCAAAGATGCATCAGGAAATGGACGCCGGCTTCTTCCTCTTCGATGGTTACGTAATCACCGAGCGGCTTCTTTTCAAGCGCCTGTAAAATCAGATCTCGTTTGTTCTGATAATAGTTCCGCAGCCGGTTGATATGTTTTTCGAAACTGCCGTTCTCAATAAACTCCGCCAGTGTGTACTGCTCAAAGTTGGAAACGGTACACGAATAAAACGACAGCTCGCGGTAAAATTTCTCTGCCAGTGTCTGCGGCAGCACCATATAGCTGATCCGTACCGTGGAGGCAAGTGTTTTCGTAAACGTATTCATATAGATGACCTTGTCCGATACATCGATGCTCTGCAGCGTTGGAAACGGCTTTCCGCCGAGGCGCAGCTCGCTGTCGTAATCGTCCTCAATGATATAGTGATGATCCGATTTTGCCGCCCAGCCGAGCAGTTCATAACGGCGGCTGACCGGCATGACTGTCCCGGTTGGAAAGTGATGGGACGGAGAGGTATGAATAATATCAACCGATCTTTTTTCCAGCTCCTGCACTGAAACACCGTCCTGGTCGAGCGGCACTGGCTCGTACCGCACCTTCATACTCTCATAAATCCGCGCAATTTTGTGATATCCGGGATCCTCTACTCCATAAACAAGATCGTTCCCGAGAAGCTGGATCAGAAGGTTATGCAGATACTCCGTTCCTGCGCCGACAATAATCTGCTCCGGCAGCACCTGCATTCCACGAAACTCTCGCAGATACCTGGCAATCGCACTGCGCAGCTTTAAAATCCCGGCGCACGGGGAATTGATCATGAGCTGGATCCGATTATCATTCAGAACAGCACGCACCGTCCGCGTCCAGATTGTGAACGGAAAAATCTCGCTGTCCGTCTGATTGCTGGAAAAATCCGCAAAATAGGAAGTCTCTCCGTTTGCCATCTGCAGGATCTCTTTCGGAACAGCATCCCGCATGGAATCCTCAATTTCCAGATCGGCCGCATAAAAGCCGCGCTTTGGCATGGAATACAGATAGCCTTCCGCAACAAGCTGCGCATAAGCATTCTCGACGGTAATCACACTGATGCCCAGATTTTTTGCGAACGTCCGTTTCGACGGCAGCTTCTCTCCAGGGCGGATGTTTCCCAGCAATATGTCATTTTTAATACATTTATATAAATATTCATACAGGGAATCTGACCCTATATTCGCAAAATTATACGTCAGCATCCGACCGTTCTCCTCTCATCTGACCTTACTGAATATATTTGTTTTGGCAATTTTTTTATAGTCACTTTACCAGTATACTGTGAGGCAGAGCAAAAGTAAAGCCAAAACAGAAACTAAATTTTTACAGACACGGAGGAGATTATTATGACAGCAGTAAACGAGAGATACAAACTGAACAAAGAACTGGCACAGATGTTAAAAGGCGGCGTTATCATGGACGTTACCACTCCGGAGCAGGCACATATTGCAGAAGAAGCCGGTGCCTGTGCCGTTATGGCACTGGAGCGGATTCCGGCAGACATCCGTGCCGCCGGCGGCGTTTCCCGTATGAGTGATCCGAAGATGATCCGCGGCATTCAGGAAGCCGTTTCCATTCCGGTTATGGCAAAATGCCGCATCGGCCACTTTGTAGAGGCACAGGTTCTTGAAGCCATCGAAATCGACTACATCGACGAGAGTGAGGTTCTCTCCCCGGCGGATGATGTCTACCATATCAATAAGCACAATTTTAAAGTACCCTTTGTCTGCGGTGCAAAAGATCTCGGTGAGGCACTTCGCCGGATCAATGAGGGAGCATCCATGATCCGTACCAAAGGTGAGCCGGGAACCGGCGATATCGTACAGGCGGTCCGCCATATGAGAAAAATGAACAGTGAAATCCAGAAACTGACCTCGATGCGTGAGGATGAGCTGTTTGAGGCAGCCAAAGTCCTGCAGGTTCCATACGATCTTGTGCAGTATGTTCATGACAACGGCCGTCTCCCGGTTGTCAACTTTGCAGCCGGCGGTGTGGCAACGCCTGCCGATGCAGCGCTGATGATGCAGCTTGGAGCAGAAGGCGTCTTCGTCGGATCCGGTATCTTCAAATCCGGCAACCCGGCAAAACGTGCCGCTTCCATCGTAAAAGCTGTTACCAACTACACCGATGCCAAACTGATCGCAGAACTCTCCGCTGATCTCGGCGAAGCTATGGTCGGCATCAACGAGCAGGAAATCGCCTTACTGATGGCAGAAAGAGGAAAATAATGAAAATTGGAGTGCTTGCACTGCAGGGTGCGTTTGCAGAACATGAAAAAGTATTAGAACAGCTTGGCGCCGAATGCATCGAACTGCGGCAGGCCCGCGATCTTGCCGAGCCTTACGATGCACTTGTACTGCCGGGCGGCGAGAGTACCGTTCAGGGAAAACTTTTAAAAGAGCTTGGCATGTTCGATACCATTAAGAGCCAGATTAAAAACGGTATGCCGGTTCTCGCGACCTGCGCCGGTGCGATTCTTCTGGCTGAAACGATCGACGGACAGATCAAGGGACAGCCGGAGCAGTATTTCGGCACGATTCCGATGTGCATCAAGCGGAACGCTTATGGCCGCCAGTTAGGCAGCTTCCATACAGAAGCACCGGTTGCGGGCATCGGAACAGTGCCGATGACATTTATCCGTGCGCCGTATATTGCATCTGTGGAGGACGGCGCAGAAGTGCTCGCCGTTGTGAAAGAACGGATTGTCGGTGTAAAATACAAAAACCAGATGGCCTTCTCCTTCCACCCGGAACTCGACCCGGATGTGCGGATTCATAAGGCGTTTTTGGAGATGATATAAGACAGATAAAACAACAGCAGACCAAAAAAGCAATGCAAAAATCTGATCGTAAAAAGCTCCAGCTTCTCGCTGATTTTTCATCCGGGAAGCTGGAGCTTTTCGCGCATCATTTTACACGTTTCAGTTCATACTGTCTCGTACCAAGACCGATTTTCTCCGCCTGGTCGAGGGTTGCCTGCCATTCAATGTTCGGGTTGGAATCCTTGAAATGGTCGTGGTGACAGTGCCATCCCGGCTCTGCAAGGTGCTCGCCAAGCTGGCTGTTTTCGATCGGTGTTGCACTCAGGCAGGCATCGGCGCACGCCTGGTCAAGTGCAACCGGGTCGAAGCTTGCAAACATTCCGATATCCGGCAGAATCGGAGCATCGTTCTCCCCATGACAGTCACAGTTCGGACTGATATCCTGTACCAGAGAGATATGGAAGCACGGACGTCCATGGCAGACAGCCTGTGCATACTCCGCCATTTTCCGGTCGAGAAGCTCGTTTGCACTGCTGTTTGGATTATATACTGCATCAAAGCTGCAGGCACCGATACAACGGCCGCATCCCTTGCATTTATCATAGTCAATGACTGCTTTTTTATCTACATAGGAAATCGCATCGCTTCCGCATTCTTTTGCGCAGCGGTGGCAGCCACGACAGACATCCGTATTGATTGCCGGTTTTCCACTGGCATGCTGCTGCATCTTTCCGGCGCGGCTTCCGCATCCCATACCGATATTTTTCAGTGCACCGCCAAAGCCCGTTGCTTCATGGCCTTTGAAGTGGCTCAGACTGATAAAAATATCTGCGTCCATGATTGCATGACCAATCAATGCTGTTTTGCAATATTCTCCGTTGACAACCGGAACTTCGATTTCATCGGTTCCTCGCACTCCATCTCCAATGATAATCTGGCATCCTGTGGTAATGGTATTGAATCCATTCAGATTCGCGCAGTCAAGATGTTCCAGGGCATTTTTTCTGCTGCCCGGATATAACGTATTGCAGTCTGTCAGAAACGGAAGGCCTCCCTGCTCTTTACAGAGATCTGCAACCACTTTCGCATAATTCGGACGAAGAAACGCCATGTTTCCCAGTTCGCCAAAATGCATTTTGATTGCGATGAATTTGCCTTCCATATCAATGTCCTTGATGCCTGCAGCGATACAGAGCTTTTTCAGCTTGTCGAGCTGACTCGTTCCCACCGGACATCGAAAGTCGGTAAAATAAACCGTTGACTTTTCCATTCTGTTATTCCTCCTGATTTGTCCTTTTTTATCAGAATAGCACTTTAAGCTTACTTGAAGTCAAGTGTGATTGTAATATTCATGGATCCAGTCATGCACTTGTCTTTTTTCAGGATTTTTCGTATACTGAAGGTAGTTTTAAAAAAATCAGAGTACAGAGTAAACGAAAACCGTCTGTTTCCTTTTACTCCCTGGGAGGTCGCATTTATGATAAAGGCAGTATTATTTGATATGGATGGTGTCCTGTTTGACACCGAAATCGTAATGAAAGAGGGCTGGCTCAAAGCTGCCCGGGAACTGAATTTTACGCTCACGGAAGAACATCTCGCACAGATGCGCGGCAGTGCACTTCCACGGAGCAGAAAGCTGTTTGAGGAATGGTTTCACGGAAAGGTGACGTACGATGAGGGGCGCGCCATCCGTTCGGCGTATCTGAATGATTATATTCAGCGCAACGGTGTCCCGGAAAAGCCGGGACTTCACGAGTTTCTTTCCTGGCTGAAAGAGCATTCGATCAAAATTGCTATTGCCACATCTACGACACGGAGCGTTGCCAAAGGATACTGGAAGCAGGCCGGCATTGACCGGTATATCGATGCTTCCGTCTGCGGAGATGAAGTCGTAAACAGCAAACCGGATCCGGAAATTTTCTTAAAAGCTGCTTCTCTTCTGCAGACTCCGATTGCGGAATGTATGGTGGCTGAAGACAGTATCAACGGTCTGAAAGCCGCACGTGCTTCCGGTGCTGTTTCCTGTATGATCCCGGATTTGACGCCATATACAGAAGAGCTCGCACCGATCTGCGATCATGTGAGTCCGTCGCTTCTGGACTGCAGGAAAATTATTCTGGATTCGCAGGAAAAATAATCAATCGTAAAGAAAGTGCCTGTCAGTGTTTTTCAGCCTGACAGGCACTTTCTTATTGATAAATTTTTTGTTCTTTTATTCCACATCCACCGGTGAATCGTACGATTCCATCACATTGTAGATCTGCTCTGCTGCTGTTGTGCGGAGTTTCTGCTGCGTACCCTGATTTGCGCATTTTTCGTATTCGCGCATAAAAGATGTCGCTGCTGTGTCGACATCTTCTGCGTTTTTCAGGCGGTCCAGAAGATTCGGATTGTAATCGTTCAGATAAGCGAGCAGACTGTCGAGCTGTCCGGACAGGCTTCCGAGGCTCTTTCCGAGGTCGATGGTATAGCGGCACAGATACTCTTTGATGGTCGGATCCGTGAATCCGCAGAGACCGTAGCCGTATCTTCCGCCGCTGTAAAGGCCGAAGCGGGCGCTGCGGATGACTTCATCTCGTGAGATGATTCCGGCATCGACAAGATTGGTGTACTGCTCTCCGCTGAGGCTCGTGCGGCTGGTGGAGCCGTACTCAAGCAGTGTCGGATTGAGGTCTGTAGATGCCTCGTTTGCAATATTTCCCATGATTCCTGCGGCTCCTTCTTTTGTGAAGCCGTGCATCAGGAAGTAATTCCAGATCTTTTCGGCGTTTGTTCCGCCGATTTCATCATCGGCTGCAAAGCGGCGGATCGTCAGAATCGTGTCGCAGTCTACCGGGCGGTTGCAGGTGATGCCTGCGTTTTCATTCAGTGCCTCCACAATTTTTCCCTCGCCGTCGTACAGTGCGACATGGCCGTTATAGCAGATGACATCGCCTGCACGCGCTTCATCGAGGCTTGTAACCTCGGTTCCAAGACTGCGCCAGCCATCGGATGTTGTATATTCACCATCGTATGCGCCGCAGCGGGTCAGAATCTGCCATACAAAGTGGGAGCAGTCAATGCCGTCCGTCAGAGAGTTTCCGCCCCAGACATACGGTCTGCCGACAAACTGTTTTGCAAATGTAATGATACCGTTTCCGGTTGAAGTTTTTACTTCATATACAGTCTCTTTTTTATAGTTGAATGCTTCATTTTCAGATGGATCAATCACCTGATCTGCCAGTTTCATCTGGTCTTCTCCGGTGCTGGCCACATATTCCAGGGCTTCTTTTCCCTGCTGCAGATAATCCGTACGGACAAAACCGCGGACATCACCGGACTCGATGTAAACCCATTCCTGATCTGCATCAGCAATCACAAAGCAGAGTGCTTTTGCCGGAAGGGTTCCGACGATCCGTGCACCGGTGGAACCGCTCTCACGGACGTTTAACTTCGTATCTACCTTTGCGTAGGCGTATGTTTTATCGATCTGTGCAAAACCTGCACGGAGATCTTTTTTCATGGCGCTGATATATTTTCCATAATCAATCGTCTGAATCCAGTCATCCGCCTGTGTTTCATCGCTCTTTGGCGTTTCGGTCGGCGTTGGTGTTGGTGTCTCAGTTGGAACCGGAGTTTCTGTCGGCGCCGGTGTCTCGGACGGGGCTGGCGTCGGTGTTTCGCTTGGCTCCGGAGTCACAGACGGTTCCGGCGTTTCGCTCGGAGTTGGTGTCGGTGTTTCACTTGGCGTTGGCTCCGGCGTCTCACTCGGAGTCGGATCTTCCGGTGTCTCGCCAGGAGTTGGATCCTCAGCAGGATCTGGTGTTTCCGGATCTTCCGTGGAAGCTGCAGTCTCATCTGACGATGCTGCTGTTTCTTCCCCCGGTTTCTCAGTCTCTTCTGCCGGAGCAATCGTTTTTTCTGCGTTCTCATTCTCCGTTTCACTCTGTGTGGACGGTGCATCTGCCTGTTCTTTCTGCGTTTCCTGCACCGTTTTCGCCGTCTCCTCCGCATGAGCCGGTGCCGCCGAACCGAGAAGCATTCCAGCTGCCACACCGAACGCTGTTACTGTTGTGCCAATTTTTTTCTTTGAAATCATATTTATTGCCCTCTCCTCTCTGCTGTTTGTCGATTTTTTATAACCAGGCCATTCGGATTACAAAATTGTATCGTTCCTGTGAAGTCTGGCCTGTTTTTTCGAAGTTAAACGAAAAAATACTATCATTCTTTTCCATTGTTCCAAAATTTCACGTATTTTCTATATTGTACCACAGATAGCAGAAGATGCAAAGAAACAAATTACATATTGAGGAATTTTTCTGTTTAACGCGCGAAATTGAGAGAGAATATCTGTAATTTTTCAGGAACCGGACGGAATGCGGACCAGAATCCGCTTTCCGTTCTGCTCCGATGCGGTCAGAACCGGAATATGTTTCTTCCGAAGCTGATGCATGACCGGATAAGCCGCAAAGAGATCGCCGCCGATGCACACTGCTTCTGGTTTTTCTTTCAAAAGATCGGAAATGTATTCACGCAGCAGTGTCTTCCATTCCGTCTTTTCAAGCACTGATTCCGCGTAACTGCCCTCGATCTTCAGTTCCGGTCTGGCGGGCATCGGTTTATGAACTATCTCGGCGTTCTCCATGCCCGGCATCTGATGGATCAGCTCGTCCTCTGTATCCGTGCCGACGCAGAGCACAACCGGCGCTTTCGGCGATCCCATAAGGCTGATACGGCAGGCAGAGACGGCATCGGCAAGTGTCTCTGTAGTGAGAAGGAATCCCCCTTTGTGACAGAAGGATGCACCCGCAAGACCTGTCACTTCCTGCAGAGCTTCATTTTCCAGCCCAAGCCAGTTTTCCGGAAATTCATACTTATAATTAGACGAGTTTTCTTTTCTCACCGGCTGAACACAGTAGCCGCCGCGGTTGGACGGAAAGACCAGAAAAGCGATTTCCGTCGCGGAGAGCTGCTTCTGGCATGGGAAAAACTCGGAAAGAACCAGAATCTTTTCATCCATCGTTTCCGTCTTTTCCTCTGCGGCGATCCGCTCCCGATGTGCGCTGAGGAGTTCCGCAAACTGCTGCTCCACCCGCTCATCCGCGCGGAAACGTTTCCATTTATGCTCCAAAATCCGGCCGGCAATCGTTACCGCTTCAAAGAAAGCAGCATCACTTCCGCGGTTGTCATCCCACACAGGATTGAACATGCCGATCAGGCTGGCAAGCTCGTTCTTTTCACCCGTATTATCATTGTTGTCGAGCGGCTGCACAAATTTCTCATCAAAGCATTCTGCCATCTTGGGGCTTAAAATTTCTGTACCAAGCGCCTCCCACAAAAGGCCGAACGCCGCGTACGGCACTCCGTTCTCCCGGGTGCGGCTGTCTTTCTGGTGATGATCATACTCCCCTCTTCCAATGTCAAAAACAATCCCGTCAAACTCCTCCGGCACACGGTTTCCGCGCTGAATCGTAAGCTTCGGGTTGAAATGCAGAAGCAGTGCGGCAGAAAACACATCATCCGCATGAAATTTTCCGCCATGTGTGAAAGCAGCAGCGTTTTCTTTTTGTATCATTTCTAGTAATGTCATAAATTTCTAACTTCCTTTTTTTCTTAAGATCTGCTCTATTTTACCCTAACTGATGTCTGCTCCGCAACGGTTCTGCGCAAAAAATCTGCGAAGTATTTCTGCACCGCCGGTGACGCTTTATGCTGCATCGACATTTTTTTCAACATGCTGGTTCTTCCTTTGTCCTGTATCAAGTATTCCTCTCGCTGCCGTTATCGGCGGCGCGGAAGTTCTCATCGGACGATTTCTGTAAATAGAAAACGAGCGGATCCTTTTTTCAAGGTTCCGCTCGTTTTCTATTTGCCGGGCAGATCCGATTTCACACCTGAATCCGGTCTGCTGCTTCGTCGCACAGTGCGATTCGCTTTCCGTCCATGCCGAGGATTAATCCGCCGTCCATTTTCTGGATGACCTGTATGGTGCTTCCCTCTTCGATTTTGCGGCTCCGCAGGAAATCCAGAATTTCAGGGATTCCAAACATCCATTTGATGGTACAGATATCACCGGTTTTTTTCTTTGAAAGTGCCTGCATGTGGTATCCCTCCTTTTTGTCTTTTCTACATTGTATTCCCAAAGGGAATATTTAGTCAATAAGAACAATTGGAATACACTTCTAACTAAAGTTTGTGTGCAAAATGCCGATTTTCGCAGGTATGCCGGAACCTACAGAAATTTCCCGGAAAAGAAGCATCAACGGTAGTAACAGAGATGACCGCAGCCCTTCGGAAAGAGTTCGGTTTTCATCTTCCTTCGATATTCTGTATCACTTTTGGCCGTATCAAGAATATCGAGTGCCCAGCGCAGATTCCGGATGTCGCGTTCCATAAAGTCGGCATAGTTACCGCGTCCGACGAGCTTTAAATGTGTGATTCCCGCATTGGATAACTGCTTTAACGCACAGAGACCGCAGCCGCTTTCTCCGCAGAGATAGCCGCTCTCATCGCAGAGATCCTCTCCTTCTTCCACCATAATTTCTCCCGGGACTGTCCCTTTCACGGACGGTTCCGGTATTTTTTTCCCGACCGGTCTTTTCCAGTACGGCACGCGGCACAGGTATCCCATCTCATCACAGTGCAGCGAATTGCAGAACGCGCCGCTGAACTGGCACATTTCATTGAGGGCAAACGCTTCAAACTCTGTAATGGTCTGCGCCTTATGTTCCGTGCGGATATGGCGAATCACTTCCTGCATTTCCGCAATCGTATTTTTCCGCTGAAAGATGATGCGCTTCGGGGTAAGCTTTGCAAAAACGTCGGTCATCGCTGTATTCACGGTTCCCAGATCGCCGCTTAGATGCACCTCACAGTCGATGCCGTGTTCCCGCAGATAGACAAAGAGCGCGGGATTCGCAATGATATAGCTCTCGAAGCCGATCCGACGGCACTTCTGGATGATTCCGGTGATTTCGGCGTACTGTTCCGGGAGATAGTACAGGGAATTAAAGGTCAGATGAACCGGCTTTTGATAACGGCGAACCATCTCCGATAAGATTTCCAGCTCACTGTACGACCCGATCTGTACATTATAACTCAGCACTTCTCTCCGGTTCAGCGCCATGACCGTGCCGTATTTCTCCGCCCAGGAAAACGGAACGTAACCGCAGAAAAGCTCGTCCGCACCGGCTTTCACATAGCGGATATAATCGTCCACGGATCCAAGTCCTGCTGTAATTTTCATGTTTTCGTCTTCCTCTCCTGTTTTCTCTTATGATCTCCCTGCTTCCTCTCTGGAAATGCAGCATCTTTTTTCGTTCCCATCAGCACATTCCTACAGCAGATTCAGGACAAACCGTTTCACTCCATGTGCTGCATATGCCCGTCCCATTTCCGCCGGATTCTGGAACAGCGCGGGGGCCAGCGCAAAAAGAGAATTGTATCGTCCCATCATCTGCAGATGCTTCGGATAAAGAAATGCCTGCCGTTCACAGTACCGTGGGCAGTCCGTCACCTGCTCCTGTGCGCCCCGGTTTCCATTGACACATTCCGCGTACAGCGTACAGTGCTGTGAGGTATTGGTCTGGTAAAACGGGAAATGCAGACTGTTTTCCCCGGAAGGAAATATCTGTGGGAAGCCGAAGCTCTCCCACTCGTACCGATCGATTCCAAAGTTTTCTTTTAAATACGTTCGATAGAACTCTGCATTCAGACTGTTTTTACGAAACAACGCGTCATTTCCCTGCTTATACTTCATGCGGGGATCTTTTTTTCGCTTGTTCAGCAGAATACCAAGGCAGACCGTAAAATTTTTCCGTTCTGCCGCCAAAGCTGCTGTTCCCCAGTCATTTACGACGATTTCCAGTTTCTCCTGATGCTGTCCGCACCAGTTATCCAGCATTTCCAGCAGGTATTCTGTCTCATGGCGTTTTCTCTCTTGTAGGATGGGAAAGACAAGTGTCACAGCGAAATGCTCCCGGCAGGCTTTTTCAATCAGTTTTTGCAGGATACGCTCTGACGGAAACAGATGAGGGCAGAAGGCATTTCCGAAATACAGGCGGTCCGGCTGAAAATCCAGCGCTGGCGTGATTTGATTTTTCCGAAAATACATCGTAAAAAAGGCGGGTGCATCCAGTTCCAGATATCTTTCATACCATGCGGGACGGTCGATCTCCAGTGCCAGTTCTGGTTTCACTGACGGATTCCCTTCCCCTGCTCCGCGCCGGATCTCCTCAAATGTATTCTTCTGGATCGTCGCAAACCACACCTGTTTCTGTTCTTCCAGACTTTCAAAGTGCTGCGCATCCTCCCTGGCCGGATATCCCGTCATCTCCTCTGCGAGCACTGCATCGTCACCTTCCGTCTTCCAGCGGATATAGCGGCTGTACTGCATCGCAAGGCGCTGCACCTCTCTGCGGTATGCTTCCAGCTCTGTTGTAAACGTATAAACCGTAAAAAACTGCTCCTGTTTTTCATGCACCAGGCGAGCATCGCAGATCGGAAGCCGATGGTACGATGTTGTATCATAATCATAAAACGCCAGTTCCAACATCTCCTGTTTCTGCTCTTCGGCTGCCGGATGTGCAAGACGGATCTGAAAGCCTTCTTCTGCAAGCGCCGTGATCCGCACTTCCATCGTTCCCCAGTATCCCGCCAGAAGCCCGAACGGAAGCATCGGGATAAACGCCCAATCGTCGATATTTACTTTTGCTGTCCTTCCGTCTTCCATTCGCTTCTCTCCGTTTCTTTTTCAAACTCTCTCCAGTATACGCCATAAATAGGGTAGAGGGAGAATAAATTTTCCTCGCCCCTCCCATTGAACCGCACGTACGGGTCTCGTATACGGCTCTACAACTTATAT